>CANPXQ010000018.1 GCA_947586295.1 uncultured Bacilli bacterium | reverse complement strand
TCAACATATATATCATAACATATCTTTTTTAATTTTTGTATTGTTTTATCACCCAATATCTAATACACAGCAAAAAAAAATAAAAAAAAGATTTACAAACATTTGTTTTAGTAGTAAAATTTAATTACAAAAAAATTATAGAAAGGAAATTAAATATGAAAAAAGAAATCGTAAAAATTGAAGAAAATGGGGAAACATTTGAAAGTATCAAACATTTTGATGAGTATGGTCTAGAATATTGGTATGCGAGAGAATTAATGGTTGCGCTTAATTACTCAAAATGGAGTAATTTTGTAGCTGTTATTGATAAAGCAAAAAGTTCTTGCAAGTTAAGTAATAATAACATTAATGATCATTTTGCCGATGTCGGTAAAACGATCCATATGCCTAAAGGTGCTACAAAAACAATTGATGATTATAAACTATCAAGATATGCTTGTTATTTAATTGCTCAAAATGGAGATTCTAGAAAAGAAAGTATAGCACTTGCTCAAACATATTTTGCAGTTCAAACTAGAAAGCAAGAATTATCTGAAAAAGAGTATAGTGAACTTACGGAAGATGAAAAAAGATTTTATCAAAGAAATTTAACTAAAAAAGGAAATTATTCACTAAATGTTGCTGCTAAAAATGCTGAAGTGAAAAATTTTGATAAATTTCATAATTGGGGATATAAAGGACTATATAATGGAGAAACAGCTGATGATATTGCTAAAAGAAAAGGACTAAGGTATCGAGAAGATATTTTAGATAATATGGGCAGTGATGAACTTATAGCTAATTTGTTTAGAATTTCTCAAACAGAGCAAAAATTAAAAAGAGATAATATTAAAACTGAAAATGAAGCTAATAAAACGCATTATGAAGTTGGAAGTAAAATAAGGAAAACAATAAAAGAATTAGGAGGAACAATGCCTGAAGATTTACCGACACCTAAGAAAAGTCTTAAAGAGTTAGAGAAAGATAAGAAAAAGAAACTTTTGGGAAATAGCAAAAATAAATTTGTTAAAAATACCATTTAATTGGTTTATTTTTTTTGATGATAGAAATTTAAATTTTAGATCTTTTATGTTTTTGTTATTTAATATATAAACTATTGTGCAATAAATAAATAATAGGTATAATTTAATAGAATAAAGGTAATTATGAAAAAAATTTATATAATGAAAAATATTATAGGTGCTGCAATTGTTATTATAATTCTTTTGTGGGCATTTTTAAAAAATATGTTAATTGGGAAACTAATGATTTTACCATTTTTAGTATGTGCTATATCTATATTGGGAGGAAATATTGCTATATTAATAAAAAAAGAAAAAATAGCGAAGGTATTTAATTTAATATTTAAAGTTAGTATCTTTCTATATATCTTAGGAATATTAAGTTATACAGTTTATTATGCTTTTGTTCATAGAAGTTATTCTTTAATAATTATTGTACTTATATTTGTTATTTTAGGATTACTTACGCTAAAGAATAGTCGAAAATAAATTATTTAAAGTTTAAAAAAAAGTTTAAAAATGATAAAATAAACTTGGTGATATAAAGTGAGAAAAATATTAGGATATAATTTTAAAACTCTGCTAGGATTTGAAGCGATATATAAATTAATATCAGCTATTATTTTTACTCCTTTATTTTTAGGTATTTTTCAAATTATAACTAAAGTTAGTGGTTATAGTTATCTTACCCTTGAAAATGTTTTCTCTTTCTTATTACATCCTTTAACAATTATATTTTTATTTTTATTATTTTTACTTTTAACATTTTATACTCTTATAGATATTAGTACAATTATTATTATTTTAGATAGTTCCTATCAAGAAAGGAAAATAAGTATTAAAAATGCTTTTTTGATGGCTTGCCAAAAGTCTATGAAAGTTTTTAAAAAACAAAATATAGGATTACCTTTTTTAATTATTTTTTTAATTCCGTTTTTAAATATTGGCTTATCATCTGGTTTTATAAGTACTATTAAAATACCAGAATTTATATTAGAGTTCATTATTAATAACAAGTTATTAGCCGTAATTTATATTATAGTTATGGTTGCTTTAACTATAATGCTATTTCGTTGGTTATATGTCTTAAATTATTTTGTTATTGAGGACCTCAATTTTAAAGAAGCTCGTAAAAAAAGTAATAATTTAAGTCATAAAAATAAATTAAAAGATTTTTGCAGGATAATTATCGGTCAAATAATAATTTTAATTATTTATATGTTTTTTATATTTATTAATATTTTAATTATTATGGGCTTAGCGAAAATATTTGCCCATTTTAAAATATTAGAAAGTTTGACTATTTCTATTATTTGGTTGTTAATTGCTATATCCTTAATAGTTTTAGTGTTATTAGCCACTCCGATAAATTATGCATTAATAACTGTGTTATTTTTTAAACATAAAGAAAAACAAAAAGAAAAAGTAGTTCATTTAAAAGTAAAGGATATGAATGCTAAGCATATAAATAAAAAAATTAATATATTAAAAGGAACTCTCGTTATTTTAATAATTAGTAGTGCAACGTTATTTACATATAATATTTTAAAAGGTAAATATGATTTAAAAATTGAATATGTTCATACGATGGATGTAACGGCCCATCGGGGATTATCTGTTGAATATCCCGAAAATACAATGTTAGCTTTTATAGGTGCTAAAGAAGTAAATGCGGATTGGATAGAATTAGATGTTCAGCAAACATTAGATAATGTATTAGTAGTTATGCACGATTCTAATTTAAAAAGAACAACAGGAGTAGATAAAAATACTTGGGAGACTACATATGAAGAAATAAAAGATTTGGATGCCGGAAGTTTTTTATCCGAATCCTTTAAGGATGCTCGTATTCCAACATTAGAAGAAGTAATAATTTATGCAAAAGAAAATAATATGAAATTAAATATTGAACTTAAACCAACCGGCAAAGAAAAATTATTTGAAAAAAATGTTCTAAATTTAATTACTAAATATGATTTTGTTTCTAATTGTGTAGTAACTAGCCAAGTATATGAAGTATTGGAAAATGTTAAAAAAATTAATAAAGATGTTAAAACTGTTTATGTTATGAGTTTAGCTTATGGTGATATTACGTCTTTACAAGATGCCGATAGTTTTAGTATTGAAGCATCATCTATAAATAAATCTTTAGTGAAGAAAATTCATAATGCCGGAAAAGAAGTATATGGATGGACAGTTAATAATAAAGATAGTATAAATAAAATGATAGAGTATAATGTAGATAATATTATAACTGATAATGTTATCTTAGCTAAAAAAACAATTTATGAAAGTAAAACAAGTAATGTAATTCAAGAATACATTAAACTAGTAAATAAAATATTTAAATAAGGGAAAGAGGTTAATGATGGAAAAAAAGAAAAAAGAAATAGTAAAAATGTTACTTAATCAAAATCTTGAAGAAAAGGATGAAGAAGAAATAATTGATTTATTAATTAATAATCCTATTTCTATAGATGTTGATAAGGAAAGTGATAGTAAATTAACTTTGGGAGAAAAAGTCGCTGATAAATTTTCTGAAATAGCGGGAAGTTGGGGCTTTATTATTGCTTTTTGTTTATTTTTAGTTATTTGGATTGGCTTTAATTTGTTAGCCCTTAATAAAGCTATAGATCCTTATCCGTTTATTTTATTAAATTTATTATTATCTTGTCTTGCTGCTTTACAAGCCCCAATAATTATGATGAGTCAAAATAGACAAGCTAAAAAAGATACAATTCGTAATAAAAATGATTATCGGACAGATTTAAAAAGTGAATTAATATTGGAAACTTTGTATGATCATTTAGAAAAAGTAATCAAAAATCAAAATAAAATATTACGGATATTAAAAAAATTAGATGAATCCGCAGAAGATCAAAAGAAATAATTATCTATAATTTACTTAATAGAAGAGGAATGTTATAATTATAATGTGAGGTATGTATGAAGAAAATAAAAAAACAGATAAAAATATTTTATCTTCTTCAGTTATTTTTTACATTTTTAACCTTTGTGGGGGGAATTTTGTTTTTTGCAAAAGTTTTACCCAATGCTACAATGTCTATTATCTGTATGTTTTTATGTTTATTTTTTGGTTTTTTAAAAAGTATGTGGCAAAAAAAATTAAAATAGAATTAAAGTGGATGATAAAATGAAATTAACGAAAAAAAATAAAAAAATTATTTTAATATTTGTGGGAATAATTTGTCTTAGCTTAATGCTTTTCTCTATATATAAAATTAATGTCTGGATATTTGAAAACATATCTTTGGATAATCAAATTAAAGAGATTAATAATTTAATTTCGGTAGAAGAAGTTATGGAAAATAAAAATAATATTGAATACTTTAATCCTCCTTCAGCACAAGATACTACCGATTATTGGACTTATGTGCGCTTTCCTTTATTAAAAGTGGATTTTAAAGAATTAAAAAAAAGAAATGAAGATACTGTTGGTTTAATTAAAGTAAATGGTACCAGTATAAATTATCCTGTTGTTCAAACATCTGATAATGATTTTTATTTAAATCATGATTTTGATAAAAATGGCAATAGTTCGGGTTGGGTATTTATGGATTATCGAAATGATATAGATGAACTGCAAAATAATACTATTATTTATGCTCACGGAAGAATAAATAAAATGATGTTTGGTCCATTAAAATTTATATATGAAAGCAATTGGTATGATAAAACAGATAATTATCTTATTTATTTAGTTAGTGAAAATACATCTACTTTGTGGCAAATATTTAGTGTTTATGATTTGCCTACCGAAACTTATTATTTAACAAGTAATTTTGCATCGACGGAATCCTATCAAAAATTTTTAGATACGATAACTAAAAGAAGTAAATTAAAATTTAATTATACTATTGATACAAATGATAAAATATTAACTTTATCTACTTGTTATAATAAAACTGATAAAATGGTAGTTCACGCTAAACTAATTAAAAGACAATTTTTAAATAAGGATTAACTTTTATTTTAATTGTTAATTTGGTAAAATATTGAATGGTTAGGTGTTAATAAAATGTATGATGTCGTAATAATTGGCGCAGGACCGGCAGGTTTATTTGCGGCCTATGAATTAATTGAAAAAAATAATAATTTAAAAGTATTATTAGTGGATCAAGGAAAGTTTGCACGTAATCGTGTTTGTCCTATAAATAAAAATAAAGATGGTTTATGTCTTAATTGTAAGCCTTGTCAAATTTTATCTGGTTATGGTGGAGCAGGAACTTTTTCGGATGGTAAACTTAATTTTATACCTAAATTAGGTAAGTCTAATTTATTTAAGTATATGGGGCAATCAGAAGCTTATGATTTAATTAAAGAAACAGAAGATATATTTGATAAATTTAATATGACAGCGGAAGTTTATCCAAAGAATATGGATGAAGCTAAAGCAATTGGCGAGAAAATTGCACGAGTAGGGGCTAGTTTACTTATAATAAAACAAAAACATTTAGGTAGTGATATGCTTCCTCAATATATTGAAAATTTTACTAATTATCTTGTTGAAAAAGGTGTTACCGTAAAAGAAAATTTTGAAGTAAAGGATATTGCCAGTAACAATAATATTTATGAAGTAATAGGTGAAAAAGAAAAAATAAAAACTAAAAATGTTATTGTAGCTCCAGGAAGAACGGGAGCTAAATGGGTGCAAGAATTAGCTGATAAATACCATATTAATTATACTTCTCAAAGTATTGAAATTGGTGTACGCGTTGAAGTAAGAAAAGAAATATTAGATCCTATTACGGATATTATTTATGACCCAACAATATTTATTAAAACGGATACTTATAATGATGAAATAAGAACTTTTTGTACTAATCCTGGAGGCTATGTAAGTAAAGAAAATTATAATGGCTATATATGTGTTAATGGTCATTCTTTAAAAAATAAGAAATCCAATAATTCAAATTTTGCTTTTATTTCCAAAGTTAATTTAACCGAACCGGTTACAAATACGCGAGAATATGGAGAATGTATTGCTAAAATAGCGAATACTTTAGGAGCAGGTAAGCCTATTATTCAAACCTTAAGAGATTTAAGAATGGGCAGAAGAAGCAATATGGATAGAATAAAGAAAGGTTTTATTGAACCTACTTTAAAAGATGTTGTGGCGGGAGATTTAGCTTTAGTTCTTCCCCATCGAATCATTAAAAATATTATTGAAGGAATTGATATTTTAAATAAAATTATACCTGGAGTTAGTAATGGAGAAACATTACTTTATGGTCCAGAAATAAAATTTTTTAGTAATGAAATAGATACTAATAATAATATGAAATTAGAAAATGAAAATATTTATTTTGTAGGAGATGGAGCTGGAAAAGCTGGTAATATTGTTACAGCAGGGGCAACAGGATTAATAGCGGCTCGTGATATTTTAAATAGGGAAAAATAAAAATATGGAATATGATATTTTAGTAAATAAAGAGCATTTATTAAATAAAGATTATGTTCCTGAAAATTTAGTTATTACTGATAATAATGAAAATAATTTTCATCATTATAAAGATCCTACCCTAAAGCCTATGGTAGTAGATATAGTCTATAAAGCTTTTTTAGAATTACAAAAAGAGGCTTTAAAAAATGGATATGTTATTATTATTGATAGTGGATATCGTTCTAGTTATTATCAAGAAGTTATTTGGAACAATATTGTAAAAGAAAAGGGTATAGAATATGCTCAAAAATATGTAATGCCACCCACTTCAAGTGAACATCAAACGGGTCTAGCTTTTGATATTGCTTATCTATATAATGATACTTTTATTGATGATGTAAAAAGTACGGATAAAGAATTTTTATGGTTAAAAGAGAATGCCTATAAATTTGGGTTTATCTTAAGATACCCTTTAGATAAAGAATACATAACTGGTATTAACTTTGAACCATGGCATTTTCGTTACGTAGGAGTAGAACTTTCTACTTATTTATATCAAGAAAATATGTGTTTAGAAGAATATCATCTATTAAAAAGAAAAAAGTTATGATATAATTTTCTTGTGCCGTAATAGTATAATGGTATTACAAATCCATGGTAAGGATTAAATCAGTGTTCAATTCACTGTTACGGCACCATTAAATTTATTTTCCCTTAAAATAAGGGATTTTTAATTACAATGATTTCATAATTTATGTGAAAATTAAGTGATATTATGTTATAAAATTATTATTTATATAAAAATTGTGATAAAATTATCATAGTTTGTTTTAAAAAAAATAAAAATTATAAAATAGAAGAAAATGATAAAATTATTTAAAAATTTGCAAAAAAATGATTGGATATATGTTATAATTAGTTTCTTTTTAATTGCATTTCAAGTATACTTAGAATTAAAAATGCCTGATTATATGTCTACAATAACACAATTAGTTCAAACTGAAGGAAGTAAAATGACCGATATTTTAGTTAATGGTGGATATATGCTTTTATGTGCTTTTTCTTCTTTAGTTTGTGCTATTTTAACAGGGTATTTGATTGCTAATGTATCAGCTCGTTTTTCTAAAAATGTTCGTAAAAAGTTATTTAATAAAGTATTAGATTTATCAATGGCTGAAGTTAAAGAATTTAAAACTAGTAGTTTAATAACAAGAACAACTAATGATATAACTCAAGTGCAAATGTTTATAGCGATGGGTTTACAAATGTTAATTAAAGCTCCTCTTACAGCTATATGGGCGGTAACTAAAATATTAAATAAAAGTTGGCAATGGAGTGCTTTAACTGCTCTAGCTGTCGTAATCTTACTTTCTACAGTAGCTTGTATACTTATTACTGTTTTACCTAGGTTTAAAATTGTTCAAAAATTAATTGATAAATTAAATAATGTCACAAGAGAAAATTTAACGGGTATTCGAGTTATTCGAGCCTTTAATGCAGAAAATTATCAAGAAGCAAAGTTTGAAAAGGTAAATGATGATTTAACTAAAAATTTAACATTTAATCAAAAAACATTTGCTATTATGCAACCTATAATGTACGTTGTTATGTATTTTTTAACTTTAGCAATATATATTGTGGGTATCTATTTAATTAAGAATAGTTTAATGGCGGATAAAATAGCGGTTTTTGGCGATATGGTAGTTTTTTCATCATATTCAATGCAAGTAATTATGTCATTTTTAATGCTAGCGATGATTTTTATGATTTTACCAAGAGCTAATGTATCAGCGAATAGAATAAATGAAGTTTTAGATAAAAATATATCCATTAAAAATGGTAGTTTAAAAAATGGTAAGATAGATGCGGAAGGTACAATTGAATTTAAAAATGTTTATTTTAAATATCCTGATGCCGAAGAATATCTTTTAGAAAATATTTCTTTTAAAGTAAATAAAGGAGAAACTGTGGCTTTTATTGGTTCGACGGGTAGTGGTAAATCAACATTAATTAATTTAATCCCTCGGTTTTATGATGTATCTAAGGGCGAAATATTAGTTGATGGTATAAATGTTAAAGATTATGATTTAAAATATTTATATAATAAATTAGGATATGTTCCTCAAAAAGCTGTTATGTTTAAAGATACTGTTAAAGGTAATGTTACTTTTGGCGACAATGGTAAAAAGAAAAGCGAAAAGTTAATTTTAGATGCTCTAGAAGTTGCTCAAGCTCAAGAATTTGTTTCTAAAATGGATGAAAAAGAAAATTCTTATATATCTCAAGGGGGTACAAATATTTCTGGTGGTCAAAAGCAAAGACTTTCTATTGCCCGGGCTATAGCTAGAGATGTGGAAATATATATATTTGATGATTCTTTTTCGGCATTAGATTATAAAACTGATGCGGCTTTAAGAAAAGCATTAAAAAAGTATACTAAAAATGCGACTAGTTTAATAGTCGCCCAAAGAATAGGAACGATTATGAATGCTGATAAAATTATTGTTTTAGATAAAGGAAAATGTGTTGGTATAGGAACTCATAAAGAATTATTAAAAAATTGTGAAGTCTATCAACAAATTGCTTTATCACAATTATCAAAGGAGGAATTAAATAATGCCTAGAATGATGAAAGTAGAAAAGGCAAAAGATTTTAAAGGTTCAATTTTAAGATTAATCAAAGAATTAAAGCCTTTTAGGTTCCTTATTATATTAGGATTATTTTTAGCTTCTTTAGGCTCCGTCTTATCTATAATGGCTCCTAATAAATTATCTAATTTAGTTGATAAAATATCAGAAGGTTTAGTTGTTAATACTAATAATTTAGAAATTTTAGCTTCTGAAGTAAAAAATAATTTAAATACCAGCGAACTTAAAACGGAATTTTTAAAAATATTAAATTTAGATATTCAAGAAAATACTATTAAAAGTATTATGGAAGATAATAGTATTACTAGTGAAGAAAAAGTAAAATTTCAAAATTTTTTAAATTTAGATAATGAATTAAAAATTAAAGAATTAAGTAATTTACCATATAGTATTTTAAAAAGAATTATACCAGAATCATATTATAATGGTAATTTAATAACTATTGATGATAAAAAAGTTTTGCTTAAACTAGTATCTATAGATAATTATAATGAATTAAAAAATATAAATATACCAGATGTTCTAGCGAATATATTATTTAAGGAAATAAAAATAGATAATACCATTATTACTCCTTTAGATCAAGCGCAATTTGTTAATATATTTAGTTCTGTTAATCAAGAAAATGTTCAAGAAATATATTCTAAAATTGATGAAATGCCTGTAAGTATTCAAAATGTTGTTAAACCTAGTTTTGATAAACAAGGAATTAAAAGTATTGTAGTATTTTTAGTAGTATTATATTTAGTATCCGCTGTATTTTCTTATATCGAAAGTATTTCTATGACTCTTGTTTCCAATAATTTTGCCCAAAAATTAAGAAGTAAAATTTCTATAAAAATAAATAAATTACCATTAAAGTATTTTGATAAGAATCAAACCGGTGATATATTATCTCGGGTAACTAATGATGTCGATACAATTGCCCAAAGTATGAACCAATCTTTCGCTACTTTAGTAAGTGCAGTTACTTTATTTGTAGGGACAATTATTATGATGTTTGTTACCAATTGGGTTATGGCTTTAACAGCAATAATCTCTAGTGCCATAGGTTTTGTCTTTATGTTTAAAGTCTTAGGTAAATCGCAAAAATATTTTGTTCAAAGGCAAAAATATTTGGGTAATTTAAATTCCCATATTGAGGAAGTTTATTCAGGATTAAATGTTATTAAAGCTTATAATGGGCAAAAAGAAGTAAACTTAGAGTTTGATGATTTAAATGAAAAAGTATATAATGCTAACCGTAAGAGTCAATTTTTATCTGGGTTAATGATGCCAATTATGAATTTTATCGGTAATTTTGGTTATGTTGCGGTATGTATTATGGGTGCTATTTTAACAATGCGAGGCAATATAACTTTTGGGGTAATTGTAGCATTTATGACATATGTTAGATTATTTACTAATCCTTTATCGCAAATTGGTCAAGCTATGAGTTCAATGCAAATTACTGCTGCTGCAAGTGAAAGAGTATTTGAGTTTGTTGATGAAGAAGAAATGATTAGTGAACAAAATATTTCGAAAAAACTTTCTATTGATGAAGTTAAAGGAAATATAGAATTTGTTAATGTAGAGTTCACATATGAAGGTAATAAGCTCCCAACAATAAAAAACTTTAATGTAAAAGTAAAAGCTGGGGAAAAAATTGCTATTGTTGGTCCTACAGGGGCTGGTAAAACGACGATGGTTAATTTATTGATGAAGTTCTATGATATTAATAAGGGGGATATAAAAATAGACGGAGTATCAACCAAAGAATTATCACGCGAAAATATTCATAGTTTATTTACGATGGTATTACAAGATACTTGGTTATTTGATGGAACAATTAAAGAAAATATTGTTTTTAATCGTCAAAACATTCCTGATAAAAAAGTAAAAGAAGTGTGTGAGATTGTTGGCTTAGATCATTTTATTAAAACATTACCTTATGGATATAATTCCCACGTTAGTGAAAGCGATAATATATCGGCAGGACAAAGGCAATTATTAACAATTGCTCGTGGTATGGTTGAAGATAGTCCATTTTTGATATTAGATGAAGCAACTAGTAATGTTGATACTAGAACGGAAGAATTAGTCCAAAAGGCAATGGATAAATTAACATTAGGAAAAACATCATTTATTATCGCTCATCGCTTATCAACAATTAAAAATGCCGATTTAATATTAGTTATGAAAGATGGAAATATAGTTGAACAAGGAAATCATCAAGAATTAATGACTAAAAATGGCTTTTATGCCGAACTATATAATTCACAATTTCAACTATAAAAACACTTGTTACTAAGGGGCTGTCGAGAAATTAAATAACTAGTTTTTCACGACAACCTCTTTTATTTTGCTTTGCAATAGGGCTTTTTAAATTTTAAAAACCTCAAAATTTTCTGATATCTCACAATTTTATCCATTTTTCTAGTTTCCTCACTACACTGCTTTGAGGAAACTAGAAAAAAAGATGGTTTTATTGTAAAATGGTTCATGTGATACAACTCCTTAAGCAAGATTATTGTATCACATAACTTGCCTTGAAGCCTTATAGTTTCGAGGCTTTTTTCTTATTCATAAAAAAAGAACTGTCAAGAAATTAATTATCTAATTTCTCGACAGCCCCTTTCTTTTTTATTTTTTCCAAAAGACCCTTGATATATATATATATATAGTAAAATGGGG
>CANPXQ010000017.1 GCA_947586295.1 uncultured Bacilli bacterium | reverse complement strand
TATGCAAAGAAGATAAAATGCACAGTGTAGGTTTGCCAACCATATACGCTGTCACATATGTTTGACAAACCTACATTGTAAAATTATTATATTTTTTTATTGCATACATAATTTAAGTGTGTTATAGTATAATTGTACTAGTACAAATAGTACAAGGAGGAAATATGATTGAACTTAAACATTTAAGTAAAAGTTTTGGATCGGGTAAAGATGTTTTAGAAAATCTAAGCTGTAAGATTCCAGATAATGCCATATACGGTTTAGTTGGCGCTAATGGAGCCGGAAAATCAACTTTGCTGAGAATTATTAATAGTGTTTATAAAGCTGATAAAGGAAAAGTAATCATTGATAAAGTAGATGCTATTGATAATGAAAGTATTAAAAAAGAAATGGTATTTGTACCAGATGATTTATTCTTTTTTAATGGTTATTCTTTATATAATATGGCAAAGTTTTATCAAGCGATGTATCCCAAGTTTGAAATTAGTTTTGTAATCAAAGAAGCTCATAAATTAAAACTAGATATTGATGCTAATATTCAAACATTCTCGAAAGGAATGAAACGACAATGTGCTTTACTTTGTGCCATTGCTACTAACGCCCATTATATGTTTTTTGATGAAACATTTGATGGCCTAGATCCTATTATTCGTAAACATTTTAAACAATTACTCGCTGATCAAATGCTAAAACAAGATACCACAATTATTATGACCAGTCATAATTTAAGAGAACTAGAAGATATTTGTGATAATTTAGGATTATTATATAAAGGAAATATTTTATTTGAAGGAGATATAGCGACTTTAAAAACTAATATGATTAAAATTCAAATATCTTTAAAAGAAGATTTTGATGAACAAAAATTTAAAGATTTTAAAGTCTTATCTTATAAGAAAGTAGGTAAGGTAGCTACAATAATCTTAGAAGATGCTATAGATAGTAAAGATAAATTAGTAAAAATGAAACCCCTTATTTTAGATTATTTACCTCTTACTTTAGAGGAAATGTTTATATATCAATTGGAGGCTAAAGGATATGAATTTAATGAAGTACTTTAATTATAAATTTTTAAAAGAAAATTTAAAACAAGGAAAAGGAATATTATTATTTTTCTTAATATTATTACCTTTTTCGAATATTGTTTATTTATTTATAAGCAATTTAAATAAAAAATATATTATTTCTTTTTCCCATCTTTCCTTATTAACTTATTTAGGAATGATTATTATTCCTTTAGTAATAGCTTATGTTTTATTTGGATTTATTTTTAAGAAAAAGAATGTTGATTTTTATTTAAGTCAACCGATTAATCGAAAAAGTATTTATATTACTAATTTTATTGGTGGTTGTTTTTTAATATTAATTTTATTGTTAGTTAATGTATTTATTTTTAAGATATTTGGGGTTTTTACAAGTATTAGTATGCCAAGTGGGTTATTACTAGATTATTTTATTTATTTTTTCATTAGTTATATATTCTTTTATTTACTATATATTTTAGGTTTTTCTTTATCAGGTAATTTATGGACTAGTTTAGTAGTATCTATTTTAATATTATGTCTTATTCCTTTTTTAAGAGTTATTAATGAATATTTTCTTAATTTAAATAAAATTTATTTGGTATGTTCTAACGGTTCTATTAATTGTAGTGGTAATATTTTACAAGCAACTCGCTTAATTACGGATCATAGTTTTATAACACCAATAAGTTTCTTATTTAATGGTATTTATAAAACTAAGGATGTTATTTTAACAATTATTATAAGTATTATTTATTTATTCTTAAGTTATTTTATCTTTATGCAAAGAAAAATGGAAAATAATGAATCTAGTTTTAAAAATACTTATATCCATTTTTTAGTTAAAACTTTAACTTTAATACCTTTATGTTTTATAATTTATATTAGTTTAACGGAAGAGTCTTTAGATATAACTTTAATTTTAATTGTATTAAGTTTAATTTATTATATTTTATATGATTTAATAACTCGACGTTCAATTTATAAAATTGGTTTAACATTATTTATGTTTATTGTAACAATTGGTATTTCTTTAGGTTTATTTACAGGTTATAGCAGGTTTACAAATAAAGATATTATCTTTAATAAAGTAAGTGAAATTAAAACAGATTTATATGATATTAAAGATAAAGAGATAATTAATAAAATATTTCAAGAAGCTATTAAGTATTCTAATGGTAATTATCATAATTATGGGCATACACTTGCAACTATTACGAATGATAATGTAAAATATAGTGCTATTATACCAATAAGTTATAGCATCGAAGAAAGTTTACAAGAATATAAACTACCATTAGCATTTAATTATAGTGATAGTGATTATGCTAGTTTATATTATGAAGAAAGTTTCCCTATAACGCTTGCTTTTCGAAATTTATTAAAAGAATATCAAGAGAATAGTAATGCATATAATGTAAATTATGAATTATATAAATACGTTAATCACGATTATCAAAAAATAAATCTATATTTAAATGAAGATGATGCATTAACAGAATATACTATGCAATTATTAAATAAAGATTTTATTTCTGAGTATAAAAAAGAAGATTCTAAATATTCTTATGTATATATTATGAATGACGTTAATGAAGTTTTAGAAGATAATTATGAGATTATAAGATATATATTAAATGCTAATAAAGCGAAATTTATTGAATATTTAGAAGAACATCAAACAGATAAAATAAATAAAAATTATTTAAAAATTATTGGTTATTCGCGGTGTTATTTTATTAGTGATATTGATGGTTTTAAAAAGTTATTTGCTGAATTTAAGAAAAATGTTGAAAATGATGAAGGATATAAAAATATTATAAAGGAGTATAATGAATATTATAATTGATTATACATCGCGAATACCAATCTATGAACAAATAGTTAAAGCTATAGAAAGGCAAGTAGCTTTAGGTATTTTAAAACCGGATGAAAATATCTTATCGATAAGAGAACTTGCTTTAACTTTAAGTATAAATCCTAATACAGTTAAAAAAGCTTATGATATATTAGAGTCTAAAAAAATTATTACTTCTAGATCAACTAAAGGAACTTTTATTGCTAAAGATATTACTTTTGCGCGTCAAGCAAAAATTAATAGTCTTATTGGGGAAATAAAAGATACTATTACGGAATTAGAAAACTTAGGATTAACTAAAGAAGAAATCTTAAAAAAGTTACAATAATATAATATCAATTGTTTTAAAAATTAGGGTTTTATTGTATAATTATTAATAGGTGATTATTTTGAAAATTATTGTTTCGGCTGGAGGTACAGGGGGTCATATTTATCCCGCTTTAGCCCTTATAAAAAAATTTCAAGAAAAAGAAAAAGATTTACAAATTATATATATCGGTACACATAATCGAATGGAAAAAGATATTGTACCTAAATTAGGTTATAAGTACGAAGCAATGGAAATTTACGGGTTTAGTAAAACAAAAATATTTCAAAATGTAAAAAATATTAATTTAATTAATAAAGCATATAAAAAATGTAAAAAGATAATGGCCGATTTTGAACCTGATCTCGTTATTGGTTTAGGTGGTTATATTACTTATCCGGTGATAAAAGCCGCGAGGAAGATGAAAATAAAATGCTTTTTGCATGAACAAAATAGTATTCCTGGTAAAGCCAATATTTGGTTAAGTAAAATTGTCGATACTGTTTTTGTTTCTTTTGAAAGTACCAAGAAGTATTTTAACCACGCTAAAAAAATAGTTTATTCTGGGAATCCTTGTGGAGATGGAGCTTTAAATGTTTCGAGAATTAGTAAAGAGACTTTAGGTTTTACCAAAGATAAAAAACTGTTGGTATTTGTGGCAGGTTCTTTAGGTAGTCGTACTTTTAATGAAAAGTTAAAACCCTTTTTATTAACGAGTGGTAATAAAGATTATGAAATATTATTTATAACTGGTAAAAATTATTATGAAGATTTTATTAAAGGTTGTAATTTTCCTAAAAATGTTAAAGTTGTTCCTTTTATAGATAATTTAAATAGTTATTTAAAAGATGCTTATTTAATAATTACGCGAGCGGGAGCTTCAACTATTAGTGAAATTATTGCTTTAAATATTCCAAGTATTTTAATTCCTAGTCCGTATGTAGCTAATAATCATCAATATTATAATGCTTTAGATTTACTAAATTTAAAAGTTGCGGAATTAATTGAAGAAAAGAATCTTAAAGCCGATATTATTGATATTACAATTAATGAATTAATAAACAATCCCTTAAAATATGAACAAATGGTTTTAAATTTAAAGAAAATAGCGACTAAAGAAGCTAGTAATATAATTTATGAAGAAATAAAGGAACAATTAAAATGATGGAAAAATTAAAAGAATGTGGTTTAGTATCTGAAAATTATGATTTAACTAAACATAATACCTATCACATTAAAACGCAATGTAAATATTTTTTACAAGTAACGGATATTTCTAAAATACCTTCTTTAATTAAATTTTTAAAAAAAGAAGCTATTACTTATGTCGTTTTAGGAGAAGGTTCTAATGTAATATTGCCAGATGAATTTTTCCAAGGGGTAATTATAAGTTTAAAAAAAATAGCTGATATTACTATTAAAGATAATTTAATTACGGTGGGTGCTGGTGTTAATTTAACTAAATTAGTAAATACTTTAATTAACAAAGATTATACTAATTTAGCTTTTTTATATGGCATTCCTGGTTCTTTAGGAGGAGCCATTTGGGGTAATGCTGGTTGTTTTAAAAAAGAAATATTTGATTATGTTAAAGATGTAACGATCATAGATGAACAAGAAAAGATCGTCACTTTAGAAAAAAAAGATATTTCTTATAATTACCGGTATACCGAATTTAAAAATAGAGATATAATTATTTTAAAAGCCCGTTTATATATCGAATTGGGAGATCGTCAAAAAGCTTTAGAAGAAATTAAAAATAATTATGCCTATAGATTAAAAACCCAACCTTTAGATAGTTATAATGCTGGTTCAGTTTTTTGTAATCCCGTTGGTTTGTCTGCAGGAAAATTAATTGAAGAAGCTAATTTAAAAAATAAGAAAGTAGGGGGTGCCATAGTAAGTAATAAACACGCTAATTTTATAATTAATGAAAATAATGCTAAAAGTAGTGATATAATAGAATTAATAAATTTAATAAAAAAAGAAGTAAAGAAAAAATATAATATTGATTTAGAATTAGAACAAAAAATCATTAAGTGGTGAAAGAAAAAATTATCTATTAAAGGCTTAATAGTTATTATTTTATTAATTTATTTAGGATTAATGATTATTTACTTTTTGTATAAATTAACTCCGGAACAAGTTATTATTAAAGGTAATTACTTATTACCTGAGCAAGAGATAATTGAAGCCTCAGGAATAAATAAAGATATTCCTTTTTGGCGTTATAGTACTTTTGGCTTTAAGAAAAAAATAACTTCCTTACCTTTAATTAGCAAAGTAAAAGTTAAGAATTTAATATTTAAAGTAGAAATAGAAGTAACGGAAGAAAATGTAATATGTTATTATGAAAGAGAAAATAAATATATTTTAAGTAATAATGCCAGAGTTGATTTAAATAACTTTTTAGGGGTACCTACTTTAATTAATTTTGTTCCTAATGATATCTTAGATAAATTTATTGCTAAAATAAAAACGATTGATAAAAATACTCTAAATTTAATAAGTGAAATAAGATATGATGCGGATATCAGAGGAGATATAACTATTGATGATGAACGGTTTTTACTTAAAATGAATGATGGAAATAGTGTTTATGTAAATATTGTTAATTTAGAAAAATTAGATAAATATAAGGAAGTAATCGCTACCTTAGATACCGATAAAAAAGGAATATTATCTTTAGATAGTAATTTAAATACTACTAGTTTTATGACCTATGAAAAATATGAAGAAGAAAAGAAGAAAGAAGTGAATAACGATGAATTATCAGAAGATGCTGGAAGCGATAGTAACTAATTTAAAAAATCGGCCTAAATTGTTGTTGCATAGTTGTTGTGGTCCTTGTTCTACTACTTGCATTAGTTTTTTAGCTGATTACTTTGATATTACCGTATTTTATTATAATCCTAATATTGAACCAGAAGAAGAATATTATAAGAGAAAAGCAGAACAATTAAAGTTTTTAAAAGAATTTGAAAAAGAAATATCTTTTTTAGATTGTTCTTATGCTAATGAAGATTTTGAAAAAGCGGTTAAAGGTTTAGAAAACGAAAAAGAAGGGGGAAAAAGATGTAGTATCTGTTTTTATTTAAGATTAAAGAAAACCGCTTTAGTTGCTAAAGAAAAAGGTTTTGATTATTTTGGAACAACATTAACTGTAAGCCCTCATAAAAATAGTTTAGTAATAAATAAAATAGGGGAACAAATAAGTAAAGAAGTAGGTATTCCATTTTTGTATAGTGATTTTAAAAAGAATGATGGCTATAAAAAATCTATTGAATTAAGTAAAAAATATGATTTATATCGTCAAAATTATTGTGGGTGTAATTATGGCCATAAATCTTAAGAATATTTTTATTGTTTTAGGTTTTATTATTTGGATTATCTATTTATTTGGCGATTTAGGAAAAGAATTAAATACAAAGAAATTAGTTAAAAATTATAAAGCATATATTAAAAAAAATATTTTTAAATTAATGCGTTTAGATAAATTAATTTTAATTGTTGTTTTTATTTTATATACAACTTTTCATAATAAAAGTGTTAATGTTTATTTATTTTTTATCATTATGTTATATTTTCTGGTCAATTTATTTTATGAAAATATTAATTTTAAAATAGATTATAAAAAAGAATGGCAAAGTTTAGGTAAATTATTCATAATTATCGCTATTCCGTTATTGTTTTATTTATTTACAAAAAAACTAACTATGACATATTTTATAATGTTTGGTATTTTATTTTTCTTTCCTCTTTTGTTTTTTTTGTTTAATATTTAGTAAATTTATAATATAATTATTTTAAGAAGGAAGATTTATGAGTTGGATTTATTGGTTATGTATTATTATTTTTTTAACGATACTAGAAGTTAGTACTACTAATTTAGTATCTATTTGGTTTATTGCTAGTGGGTTGGTAAGTTTAATTATTTCATTAGTTTATGATAGTTTATTTTTAGAAATTGGAAACTTTGTCATATTAGGTGTTATTTTATTAATTATTACTAAACCTATTATAAATAAATATTTAAAAAAAGGTACTTCGGTAAAAACTAATTTAGATAGAGTTATAGGAATGACTGGTATATGTACCGAAGAAATAAAGAAAAATGTTATTGGCGAAGTTAAAGTTGATGGCAAAAGATGGAGTGCTTATAGTACTGAGGTAATTAAAGTTAATGATGCCGTTATTATTGAAAAAATAGATGGCGTGAAATTAAAAGTAAGAAAGGAGGGAAAATAATGGAAGTTTTTATTGTTATATTAGTAATTGTTTTATTGTTAATAATTCCGAATATTAAAATTGTTCCTCAAGCTAAAAGTTATGTTATTGAACGTTTAGGTTCATATCATACTACTTGGCAAAATGGTTTACATTTTAAAATTCCCTTTATTGATTCTATCGCTAATCGCGTAACATTAAAGGAAATAGTTAAAGATTTTGATCCACAACCTGTTATTACTAAAGATAATGTTACTATGCAAATTGATACGGTAGTTTATTATTCTATAACGGATCCTAAATTATATACTTATGGTATTGAATATCCAGTTAGTGCTATTGAAAATTTAACGGCAACTACTTTAAGAAATTTAATTGGGGATTTGGAATTAGATCAAACATTAACAAGTAGAGATATAATTAATACTAAAATGCGAGCAATATTAGATGAAGCTACGGATCCTTGGGGTATTAAAGTAAACAGAGTGGAAGTTAAAAATATTATTCCTCCAAGAGATATTCAAGAAGCAATGGAAAAACAAATGCGGGCAGAAAGAGAAAGACGGGAAAAAATACTACAAGCTGAAGGTGAAAAAAAGTCAAGCATTTTAATTGCGGAAGGGGAAAAAGAAAGTGCTATTTTAAGAGCTGAAGCCCAAAGAGAAAGTAATATTCGAATTGCGGAAGGAGAAGCGGAAGCCTTATTAAAAATTAAAAAAGCGGAAGCTGATGGTATTAAATTATTAAAAGAAGCTAAAGCTGATGAAGCAGTATTAAAACTTAAGAGTTATGAAACATTTGCTACTCTAGCTGATGGTAAAGCAACGAAAATAATTGTTCCTGCAGATTTACAAAATGTTGTGACATTTGGAACGGCTTTAAAAGAAGCAATGCAAGAAAAAAACAAAGATGAAAAATAGATTTTACGGTTTGTAAAATCTTTTTTTTAGCAATAAAAAGAGTAATCGAAACCGATTACTCTAAATCATTACTATGTGTAGAATTATTGGTAGAAGTATCATTTTTATTTGTCGTTGGATCATCATCTAGAAAATCGTGGACATTAGAATCAACATTTAAATTAACTTTAATACTTAAACCATCACTCATATTAGAGGTAAATTTAGTATAAGAACTTTTTATAACATAAGTTGTAACATTTCTTCTTGGACTATTAATTGTATAGGTATTATTAGCTGTAGAGCCTATATAAGTAAGTGTTCCATCCGTTTCTTTCGCATATATTCGGTATTCTAAAGTACCAATATATTTATTATTATAGTCTAAACGCAAATTGTAATATTCACTAGCATAATTACCATAATAAGTATTAAAATGATCAGTTAACATTGTCGTATTTATAGCCCAAGGAGTATTTATTTTATCCCATTTAAGGGTTAATGTTGTACCATTATAAGTATATGAACCATTAGTAGCATCATCTAACTTATTATAACGAGGAGATACTTCTGTTGGTTCCGTACCTTCTTTAAATAATTCTGTAACTTTTAAATCATTAGGTGTATATGGACTTGCAAGTTGAGCAGGGAAGGTTTCATTTTCAACGGTAACGGAAATTACTCCATCAGGTTTTTCAAAAGTTTTGCCTTTAGAATAAACTCTTTGACCAACTTGCTTCATAATAGCATTCCGCCATTTACCACCATCTATACTATTTAAATAGTGTTCACTGCTTTTTTCCGAATATCCTAACCATAAAGCAATTGAATATTCTGGACTATAAGTAATATTCCAAGCATCGTTTGTCGCACTAGCCGGTAGATGATAATAATCTAAATCGGTAGAACTCATTGTTGTCGTACCACTTTTAGCCGCGATATCCGTACCACTAATGCTAACACCACCAACACCACTTTTAGCCGCACTCATTAACATATCGGTAATTAAGTAAGCAGTCTCTTCACTCATTACTTGTTTCTTTTCATATTTATATTCATAAATTTCGCCAGTATCCGTATATTCTATTTTAGTATATATATAAGGTTCAATATAATATCCCCCGCGCCCATAAGCCGCATAAGCAGCCGACATTTGTAAAGGACTAACACCATCAAAACCACCAATAGCTGCCGATTCATATAACGTAGAACCATAATCAATACCTAAACTATGAACAAAATTACTAATATAATCTAAACCTTTTTCTTTGGCTACAGTTTGAAAAGCTATTAAAGCTGGAATATTTATGGAATTAACTAAAGCATAACGCATAGATACTAAACCAGAGTGTTTGCCATCGGCATTTTTAATTGGTGTACCATTAGAGTAGGTTGTTTCCCGGTCTAAGAATAAAGAATAGGGTGAACTACCAGATATAGCTTCTAAATAAGGACCATAGTCGAAAAGAATTTTAGCGGTTGATCCTGGTTGTCTTCGAATATCAGTAGCATTGTTATTTCCTTTGGCCCCATTGTTATAGGTTCTTCCTCCTGATAAAGCAACAATACTACCATTTTCAGTACTAGTTATGGCTATTCCTTCTTGCAAAAATTCATTTGGAAATTCATATATTTCGCCAGTTTCTAATTGGTTTAAAACGTTTTGAACATCTTTATTAACTGTCGTATATATTTTCATAGGAGTAGTATAAGGATTTTTTCCTGTAGCTTTACTTACTTGCGAAATTATATAATCAATTGTTGCTTTATTAGCTTTAGATGAATCATTACTATGATCTACTAAAAGACTACTAATAGGAATTTTTTGAACATCCGTTTTTTCTTGTTCCGTAATATAACCGTGTTGTACCATCAAAGTTAAGACAATATTTTGTCGATCTGTTACAGCTTGTTCTTTAGTATAAGGATTTAAATTAATCGGATTTTGAAACATTCCCGCGAGAATTGATGCTTCGGCTAAAGAAAGATTAGAAACACTTTTGCCAAAGAAATATTGACTCGCTTGTTCAACTCCCGAAATACCTTTTTCAATATAAATACTAGTATCACCACTAAACCACATTGTATTTACATAAAATTCCATTATTTCTTCTTTAGTATAATTACTTTCTAGTTTAAATATTGACATATATATATCGGTAAATTTTCGAATAATACCTTTTATACCATGGCTTTCTTTCGAAGTATAATCCTGTTTAATAACTTGCATTGATAAAGTAGAAGCTCCCCCAGCTTTATCATTACCAATTAATTGACCTAATAATGCTTTCGCGAAACGCGCTACATCTAATCCTGTATGTTGAAAAAAGCGGGAATCTTCGGTAGCTACAATCGCATCTACTAATACTTGAGGTAAATCATCATAGGTAACTAAAACTCGGTTATCCGCTCCATATCTAGTCATTTCACTACCATCACTATAATAAATAATTGTTGGTTCTTTAGAATAAAGTCTATCACGATTAAATTCAGGAGCCGTTATAATAATATATAACGCAAAAACTAATACTGCTGTTATCCCGATAATTCCCAACGCCAGAATAATCGCGAGAATAGTACCTTTGATATTTTTCTTATTTTTTACTTCCTTTGGTTTTGAAACTTTTATTTTTTTGGCTTTTTCTTTCTTAATATTTTCTTTAACTAATTTTTCTTTTTTCATAATCCACCTCTATTATTCTATCAATAACTTCTAAATAGTCTAATCCGTTATTAAAACTATATTTTATTTCATAACCTTTTTCTTTTATATAACTATAAGGAATACTTTTCCGTTCATTATGAGTCAAAAAGTTTAAAAAATCTTGTCCCATTAATACATAATATTCATCTTTTATCATAATAAGTAAAAAAACTATTCCTTTTGCTTCATAAATATTTTTAATATGTTCTATTTGATGCTTACTAACATTATCAATTGGAAAATATTCTTTTTTAGTTACTTTAGCATCAAATTCAATATAATAACCTTTATATATCCCATTATAATCTAACGTTGATGGTTTTTGAAAATATGCTTCCGTTATTTTTTTCTCTTTATAATTAACTTTAACTATCGCCAGAGGAGTAGGTTTTTTATATATATAGGCTCTTTTTTTATCTATGTATAAATCATTAGTTATATTAAGTAAATATTCTAAATCCATTCCTCTATTAGCGTGATTATTTATTTTAACATAATTTTTTTTAATATTATTTGGATATAACAAAATAATCACCCTAAACAAAATTATACCACATTTTCTTCCTTTTTAAATTAATATTTTTCTTTTTGTTTTTCTTTTCTAAATCAATATGTAAATTTAATTCTTCTTCGATCGTTAGGAAATTTAAGATTGCCATTATTTTATCTATAGGTTTAAATATGATAGTAATTACATAATTTTATTATCCAACAAATTAATAATTTGATATAATCTTTTATAGAAAGGGACAAAATTATATAATCTTGGAGGTATTATGGAAATTATAGATATATTAACAAAATATAACGAAGATAAATTAATTAAGTTGATTGAAAAAAATAAATTAAATATTAATTTGGAAGAATTACTTATTAAAAGTGTTAATGTC
>CANPXQ010000016.1 GCA_947586295.1 uncultured Bacilli bacterium | reverse complement strand
TATATCAAGCGACCGTTTTTAGTTTAGAAAAACTTTACTTTTTTTGACAAAATATTATATTTAATTATTAGTTATGTATAGAAAAAGAAGCCTAAGAATATAGACTCCTTTAATAAAAAATGCCTAACACAATATAGTGAGTAGGCATTCAACTCGCAAAAACCGAATGTTCTTTTTTTATTTTAGGCAAGTTTCCTTGACAAATGCATTTTTTATTTTCACTCGAAAAATCTGAGTTTTTTATCAATTTGGTGTCCTCGGCAGGAGTCGAACCTGTGACCTATTGCGTCGGAGGCAATTGCTCTATCCAACTGAGCTACGAGGACTTACCAATATTCTATTAAATTTTTATTAAAATGTCTACTCTTTTAATAATTCTAAAATATATTTTGTAAAATAAATTAAAATAATACCATAAATAATACTTATTAATTGTGCATTTTCAATCATTAAACCATTTAAATAATGCGAATAAGTTAATATAGGAGCTAATAATAAATAAATTAATAAATATAAATTTTTCTTATAAATTAAATAATATATAACTACTAATACTTCTGCTCCATATAAATATCTTTCGTGCATACCTGGTAAGATAAAAGGAATCATTACCATAAACCATAAACTTAAAGTAATAATTTTTTCGTTATTCCATTTTATTTTTTTATTTATACAATAGATTAAAACTAAAAAACAAATAGTTAAAGTTAATAAGGTTCCTAATCTATAAAAAATAGTTTGATTACTATTACCAATTAAATTATAAATATTAAAGAAATTTAAATTTAAATTATCTTTATATAATAATGATTGTTCAAAATAAACTGTAAATATCTTTTTAAAAGGCATACCCATAATAACTGCGGGAAGAGACAAAACTATATCCATTAAAGGAATTAAGAAAAAATTAAAAATAGAAAATTTCTTTTTAGAAACATATAAAATAATATATACAGGTAAAATAAAAATAAATTGTAATTTAAAAGCAAAAGAAATACCTAACATAATAAATGATAAACTATATTTTTCTTTAATTAAGAAATATAAGGATAAAATACTAAAGAAAATAAAGATACTATCACATTGTCCCCACATTCCACTATTTAATAAAACAGTTGGAATAATTAAAACTATAGAATACGTAATAAGTTCTAAAAATTTATTATGATTACTCAACTCTTTAACTAATAAAGCTGCCGCGAGGGCCATTAAAAAATCAAATATAATACTTAAACCTTTAATTAAAAATAAACTATTAAACGGTAAATAAGTTAATAAAGCTAATAAAGTTACATAAGGAGCATTATAATCCCCGGGATATGTTGCTAAAGCTTTTAATGAACCGTGTTCTTTTAAATAATTAAACCAAGGATTTAAAGCATAATAAAAATCTCCTGATTCATAATTTCGCATACTATAACGCATTATAAAAGCAATTAAAGTAATGAAAATAAAACTTAATAATAAATAATGTTTTTCTCCAAATTCAATTATTTTTCTTTCCCAATTTTTCATTTTTTTCCTCCTTTTTTTCATAATTATTCAAACCCATAATTAATAAAGGAACATAAACAGGTATAAAATATCGCGGATTTACTTCCATTAATAAATGGGCTAAAGTTATACCAATAACTAATAACGCTAAAAATAAATTAAAACCTAAATTTTTGGCTTTTTTGATCATAATTGCTATAGCTTGAGCAAGACATATACTACACCATATAATAGTTAACCATTTGATAGTATCACTAACCGATTGCTTTTCATTTTGGGTAAAATGATTAAATATATAAACATTTAACTCAGGCATTCCCCTAACTAAAAAAGCCCACTTGTTTTTTAAAAATATTAGATTCTCTTTAAAATTACGATTTTGATAATTTATAATACCTTCCTTTAAACATTCTCTATGAAACTTTTGGACTGTAAAATCA
The DNA here is from genome assembly GCA_947586295.1 of uncultured Bacilli bacterium. Lineage (GTDB taxonomy): Bacteria > Bacillota_I > Bacilli_A > RF39 > UBA660 > Onthocola_B. The sequence continues at coordinate 10,072 of CANPXQ010000016.1, read as the reverse complement.
GGAGCATAATAATATTTTTCAAAAACTTCCGATGTTGCAATTTGCCAAGAACCATCTTCTCCTTGACTACCTACATAAATATTCCAACCTGGTAAAGAACTTACTTCATAACCACTTAATTTACTTACTATTAGATTATTTACTTTATTTATTAAAGTATAAGGAATAAACATTAAAATAAAACAAATAAGACCCATTTTTAAAGCTTTAATATTTTGAAAAGTTAAAAGTAAATAAATACCAAAAGCAATTAGAAAAACAATCATAATAGGACGATATAAATTCGCTATACCTATTATTATACCTAGGATAATACTCATTAAATATACTTTTTTAGCCTCTTTTAAAGTTTCCAATTTTTTTAAACCATAAATACTAAGTAACAGAAAAGTTTGAAAAAAACAGATTGGAATAGATGCATAAATAAAAACATAATTAAGTGGAGAATACAACCATAGTATAACACCTATTTTACTTAAATTTTTATTATTATCCATTTTAAATATTTTATAGATTATAAAACCACCTATAAAAATAGCTATAATATTTAGTAAAATAGTAACTTTATATCTCGTAGTAAGTATTTTCATTAAATAACCTACTGTTATAATATAACCATTTAAATGCGGATATACACTTATATATTGGGGATTACTATAAATATTATGAAGAGCAAAATACTTCGCATTATCATAAAAAGTTAAGTAGTCACTAAATGGTTCCTTAATATTAAGCACTAGCGCAAATAAATAAATAAATATAGCGCCAATTAATAAAGGAATAAATATTTTATTACTAAATTTACAATTTTTATTTCGCGTTAAATATAACCCTACTCCTAATATTAACCAAATTAATATAGACCATAAAATATCATTAAAGATTAATTTTTCCGTAATAAAGAAATAAGAACAGATTACCATAAAAACTAAATAAATGCCTAAAAATAATTTATTTAAAATACTTTGAAATTTTTTCATATAGGCCTACTTATCTAAGTCAATAGCAATTATATAGCGTGGTCTTTTTTTAGTTTCATTATATATTTTGCCAATATATTCTCCTATTATACCTAAAGTAAACATTTCTATTCCCCCAACTATCCATATAGAACAAACAATAAAGGTCCAACCTGAAACCGTATTACCTGTAAATTTACGAATAACACTATATAATAAAACAAATAAACTTAATATAAAGATAACTACACCAATACTTAAAACAAAACGAATTGGTTTAATGGAAAAAGAAGTTATACCGTCCCACGCAAAATTCAACATTTTCTTTAAAGGGTATTTACTTTTACCCGCAAATCTTTCTTTTCTTTCATAATAAACTATACTCGATTTAAATCCTATTAAAGGAAACATTCCTCTTAAAAATAAATTAACTTCTTCGTAATTAGCTAAATTATCTAAGACTCTTTTACTAGATAAACGATAATCGGCATGATTATAAACAATATCTACGCCCATTAAACGCATAAATTTATAAAAACTTTTCGCTGTAAAGCGTTTGAAAAATGAATCTTTTTTTCGACTACTTCTTACGCCATAAACCACTTCACTACCTTTAGCATATTCGTCTAACATTTTATCAATAGCTTCAATATCATCTTGTAAATCAGCATCCATACTAATAACAACATCTGCTTTTTCTTTCGCCGTCATTAATCCCGCTAATAAAGCATTTTGATGACCTCTATTACGAGATAAAGAAATACCCGTAAATAACTTTTCTTCTTGATGAACTTTTGCAATTTCACTTTTAACTTTTTAGTAGTTTCCCTTAAAACTTCTTCTTCGTTATAGCAGGGAACTACTACATACAAAATATTATTTTTCATCTTGTTCCTCCTTCAGATATTTTTTTATTACTTCATCCCATTTTTTAATTACTTCTACAGCTGTATATTCCAAAGCTTTTTGATAAGCTTTATTTTGCATATAGGCATATAATTTTTTATCCGTCAGTAATAAATCTATTTTCCTAGCAAATGTCTTTTGATCATTTTCTTTTATTAAAAAACCATTTTCCCCATCAATAATTAAATCCTTTAATCCAGGTATATCATACGCTATACAAGGAAGTTTCAAAGATAAGGCTTCTAAAATAACCATTGGCAATCCTTCAGTTTTAGAGGCCATTACCAAGATTTTAGATTCATTTAAATATTTATGAATACTTTCTTGATTTTGATAGCCTAATAATTTTACTTTCTTATTTAATTTTAAGTTATTTATTTTTTCCTCTATATTATGATACTCTTCCCCATCCCCGATAATAAAAAATTGTTTTGTTTTTTTGGTTTTAGTAAAAATATCAACTAAATCACCAACTTTTTTACCAGGATGTAATCGCGATATGCTAATAAGATTATTTTCTTTAGTTTTTAAAACCTCTTCTTTAGGAATAATAATGATATTAGGATTAGTAATAATCCGTTCATAATCTTTTTGCATATCTTTAGTTAAAGTAAATAAATAATCAATATTTAAATATTTATTTTTTAAAATATTTAAATATTTCGAATCATTATTATGATATCTATGTTCTATAGCTATAGCTATAGTATCTTTATTTTTATATATAGATAATAATTTACTTATAAAAGATTCGGTACCTACTATTATTTTACTATTATTATTTTTAATTTCCTTAATCATTAAATGTTTTTTTAAATATAAAATTTTAATACTTTTTAAAGCTTCTTTAAAAGTTTTAAATAACTTAAAATGTTTTAAGTAATTATATAATTCTTCTCGATTAGGTTCTCCATTATATAAATAACGAACTTCTACTTTTTTAGCAATTAAATTAGTTTGATTATTTTTTAAATTATAAATTGAAATGATTTCAACATTATATTTTTGAGACAATGCATTAGCCGTATTAATGGTAGATGTCGGTATTCCACCATAACCTAAATGCAATACTAAAAATGTTATTTTATTCATCTTTAACCTCGTACCTTAATTAAAAGTTTTAATAAAAAATATTGTTTTTTATTAATTAAATTATATATCAATTTATGGTTTATACTTAATGTTTTTAAATATTTATTTTGTTTATAGGAAGGAAAATTAGTATTTAAATAATTTAAATAAGGTAATATATTAGATGCTATATCCATTCCTTTAGATGCTTTAATTACTCTTACTAAAGCATATATTAAAATGTGAAGAATTGCTAAAAACTCGATTTCTTCTTTATATTCTTCATAAGCACTTTCTTTTTGATAATAATTTAGAATATCGGTAAATCCTGCTAATATATCTTTATTTTTTTCTAAATTTTGACTATTCATTATCGAATTTTCACGATAAATATAATAATATAAAGCTTCATCTACATAAGCTATTTTAGAAGATTTTAAGAAAACTTTTAAGGTAAAACGAAAATCTTCATAAATTACATTTTCACTAAATAATAAATTATGATCCTCAATTATTTTTCGCGAAAACATTTTATTCCATACTGCCCAAGAATTAAATAATTGTTTTTTATCTTCGTTTAAGCTACCTACTTTATTAGGAATATAATTTTTAATTAACTTTTCTTTATTATTCTTAACCATATAATAATTACATATCGCTACATCAGCATTATTTTTATTTATTACTTCATACATTTTCGCAATATAATCGGAAGTAACATAATCATCGCTATCAACAAAAGTTATATATTTTCCGTGAGCTTTACTTAAACCATAATTACGAGCAGAACTTAAACCCCCATTTTTTTTAAGAAAACTTTTAATTAAATGGGGATATTTATTTTGATATTTAGTAATAATTTCTTGTGAATTATCTAAAGAACCATCATTAACCACAATAATTTCTATATTAGGGAAATTCTGATTAACTAAAGAATCTAAACATTTAGATAAATACTTTCTAACATTATATACAGGTACAATAATACTTACTAAATCCATTTATTTCTCCTTTTTATCAATACTTTTAAGTAAAGCTTCAAATTTCAATATTTGTCTTTGAGAAGTAAATTGACTAATATGTTTTTTACCACTACTACTTAACTTTCGATAATATTTTTTATCTTTAATTAACTTTTGCATTCCCATAACAAATTCTTTTTGATTATGAGCAATTATTCCACATTTGCCATTATTAGATAATTCACTACTTCCGCCAACCGGACTTGTAATAAAAGGTTTAGATAAATACAAGCCTTCAGCAATAATTGTCGGAAATCCTTCCGATAAGGAAGTCATTATAATTGCATCACTAATAGCAATATAAGGATACGGATTAGTCTTAAAACCTAATAATTTTAGATAAGGTTCTAATTTATTTTCTTTAATTTTTTCTTTAAGCGCTTTTTCTAATTCTCCGTGACCAATCATCCAAACTTCAAAATCGCTAGTTTCTTTTTTTAAAGCCTTAACGATATCGATTAAATAAAAAGGATTTTTTCTTTCTTCCAAACGGCCAGCATATAAAAAAGTAAACTTTGTCTTTTTTATATCCGCTTTTTCTTTTACTTTTTCCGCTATTTTGGTAAAATCAAAAGAATTATTGATTATCAAAGTTTTATCTTTATATTCGGGATATAATTGAACTATCGAATTATAAGTATTTTCCGATATAGCGACAATCTTATTAACATATTTAAAAGCTCTTTTTTGTAAATGATATTGATATTTATTATTTTCTAAATTATAAATATCGGAATGAATCCACGCAATCGTTTTACCTTTTTTATTTAAAAAGAAAGTAGGAATTAACATATTAAAAGCAATTTCATAATCATATTCTTTTGTTAAATAAATTTTTCTTAAGATACTCGGAAAATGTTCTAATAATATTTTAACTATCAGCATTTTTAAATGATTATCCTTAGTTGAATCAATTATCGGTTTTAAAATATGAATATTTTTATTAGTCTCTTCAGTTTTAATATTGGCATGCCAATATTCAATAATATCTATATCATATTTTAAAGGATCTAATTTATTAACTAAATTAGTTAATATAGCCTCAGCTCCCCCACCATATGTATAAGACCAAATAATAAATAATAGCTTTTTCTTTTTCATTATGACTCCTTTATTTGATACTTTATTTTTAAAAAAGTTAATATTTTATTGACAATTTCGATAAATATTTTATCTTTCATAATAAACATTAAACCAAAATAGATAAAAATAGATAATCCTATTTGCAGTAAAAGAACGATAATTATATTAAGATTAATTAAACCTATTAATTTACAAATAATAAACATTATTAAAGAAGCTATTAAAGGCTTATAATTATTGATTATTATTTCTTTTAGTTTAACATATTCTTTAGAATAATGTAATTCCATAATGAAAACTAAAAGTTCGGAAAATAAAGAAGTAAGACAAGCACCATATATACCTATATAAGGAATTAATATAAAGTTTAAAATGATATTAGTTATTGCTCCAATAACAGTTGCTCTAGTATATTCTTTATCTTTTTTTATAGCGAGTAATAATTGCGTACCCAATATACTATTAAAACTAGTTAAAACTATTAAAGGACAAATAACTAAAATAACTTGCGATACTTCTTGAAATTCAGTTCCCAAATAAATAGGTACAAAATTTTTCGCAATCGCAACTATTCCTAACATCATTGGAAAAGCTAAAAACAATGAAAAGGAAATCGATTTATTAATATATTTTTTAATATCTTTTTTATTATTATTAGCTGATAAATTAGCAATTCGAGATAAAATAACATAACCCATTGATTGTAAAATACTAATAATCATTTTAACTATTCGATAAGCATAATCATAAACCCCCACATTAGCTAAAGTAGGTGTTAAATATCCTAACATTGTTTTATCAGCTAAAGAATAAACATAATTCGCTGATTGCGGTATAAATAAAGTAAAAGATTCTTTTAAATGTTTAAAAGGATGTAATTTTACCTTTTTTAAAGGTAAAAGATATTTTTTTAAAATAAACCACATCGATACATTTCCTAAAAAGTTAGTTGTACAAACTAAGAATACGTATTTGCCCAAATCACGAGGACTTTTTATAAAAATAAATAAGCAAATAATAAAGATAATTTTGATAATAAAATTACGAATTGTAATGGATTTAAAATCTTCAATACCATTATAGAACCAACTTATTTCGATAGCCGAACCAATAACCGTTAAAATATTAATTATAAAATAAATACTATATTCATTAAATAAACAAAATAAGAATAAATAAATTACAAACACAGGTATTAATAAAAGCAATTTTAAAAGAATTATTTCGTATGTCGTAATAGATAGTTTTTCTTTATCATCCCGCACATAAGCAATTTTACGACAACCATATAAACTGGTACCAATAGTTCCAAAAATAGTAAATAAAGTAACAATAGAATCGACAAATGAATAAACCCCACTTTGATATAAACCTAAAGTCCGAGATAAATATGGTGTTGTTATAACTGGTAAGCACGTAGTAAATATTTGAAAAAGCATATTATAAATTACATTCATTGTGACACTACTTTTTTTCATTTTTAACTCCCATTACATTTAAAGCTAGGCATCTTAGACAAACAATAAAAAATGTCATTGGAAAAATATTACCAAAGCCGTGACCCGCTATATAAGTTGCCAAGAAAAATTCTCCTACCGTAGCACCTAAAAAGATATTAATTAAATTAAATTGTTTTTTTAAATTTCTTAATATTTGATAGATCAAATATAAATAAATTATAATAAATGGTCCAATTAATAATATCGTACCTAAAATACCTACTAGAGCAACTTGCCCAATAAAATCTTTTTCAATATATTCAAAATGCGAAACATAACCTAACCCAAATGTTAAATCATAAAACTTATGATTATCTTTATTTAAAACATCTTCATACATTAATATTTTAAAATTACGATAGTTAGTCCGCGAACTTTGTGGAAGCAAGACTGTTTTTTTCCAAAACGCTAAATTATCCTCAACGGGATATAAATCAACATACAATTTATATATGCCCAAATTACGATAATTTCTAGAAAATTGATTAATAAATAATTGTTCCTCTTTTTTAGTCATATTTTCCTTTTTCGCTAAATCAAATAAACTAATACCAACTAATTTATTATCATCTTCATCTACTTCATCTAATTCTTTTAAATCATCACTATCAATTATAATATCCGCAGCAACATAATTATTATTGGAATTATTACTTTTAAATATATTTATTTTATAGTTAATTGGTGAATATTGAAATAATAAACGGAATAAAAATAATAATATAAAAGAATATAAAAGTAATATATAATTTATTTTTTCTCTTTTAAATAATTTGTATCCTGGAGTTACAACAATAAGCATTCCCAAAGCAATAAAAATGCCATAAGTACAAGCTTTCGTAGATAACATTAAAGAAGCTAAAAGTTTAAACGGATAAGTAACATAAAGAATTTTCTTATTGGAAGTTATTAAATAAAGAGTCGATATCATTAAAGTTGTTATTAAAACTAAAGATAATTGATTAGTTACAAAAAACCAAGCTTTAGTACTATATAAATCAGCATTTTCTAAAGTTAAATCTGTAAACCAATTAAAGATGCTTCCCTTAATAGGTTCACTTTTTAATAAAGATGAATCATAAGCTATATAACCTATTTTAAAAATATTAGATAAAACGATTGTTATACTTATTAAAAATCCCAACATTGATAAATCTTTAATAAAAGTTTCTTTATCAATATCATTTAAAAATAAAATAATTAAAAGTAATAAACATAAACCATAAGTTCTAAATAAATAATAAAATTCAATAAGATAATTATTCGATAACCCTGCGATTAAACTATTATCCATTATGGCTACATTATATAAATGAAAAATAATAAAAATTAAATAAATAATACCTAAAATAATCCACCATATTTTATATTTTTTTAATATTTTATATACTTTTTGGCGATTATGATAAATACATAAGAAAAATAAATAACCAACTAGGCCAATTTTAAATAATTCAATTAAAGCTATTCCTAATATTTGAACTTTATCTCCTATTAATTCTTCATATGTATCTATAAAAGGAGTTAAGAAAATAAAAAACAATATTTGCAAGTTTAATTTTTGAGCTAATTTATCTAGTATTTTTTTCATTTGTACTTCTCACCTATTTCTATTTTTCGGGAAATTTATATAAATATTCCTTTAAATTTTCTGCTATATATTTTGCTTCTTTCGCATATTTTTTATTCTTAAATAATTGGGTGTTTTTAATAGATTCTTCGGGAATAAAATATTTTCTTTTATTTATATGTTGAACTTTTTCATAACCTAAAAACTTTATTATTGTTTTTAAAGTATCATCATATTTATAAATTAAATCTTCAAAATGAATGCGCAATATTTTTTTACTTGATGCTGGTTTTTCCATTTGACGAATTCTTTTAAATTGGTCACAAAATTCTTCCACATTACAAGAATATGGTACGGGTTCATTATCTACTTTCCAAATATATTTATTTGATAAAAATATATCTCGAGGATCGCGATCAACAACAATAACTTTTAAGTTGTCATCAAAATAATTATCAATTCGAAATAAATTATGGGGTAATAGTAATTGATCTAATAAAATATCATTTTCACTATCAAACATATTTAAGCAATCTCGCACATAATTTCGCGCTTTTTGATAAAATTCTAAATCTGTTGGATAACTTAGATACATTGGTCGATATCTTAATGGTTTATCTAAAAGGACTTTATTAAATGTAATAAGTTTAATTATCTTTCGTAGTAGAAGTTTTAGAAACATTGAAAAATTAACTCTTTCTTGCATATACCAATATAAAGGAGTTTCATAATTAACTAATTCTTGAACAAATGCTTGACTTCTTTCATAAAATTTTGGCCCAATCTTTTTTTCATAATCGCCTACCCACCAAAATTTTTTATTATATAATTCATGCATTCTATTTAAAAAACTATGTAGGGCTTCATCAGCTCTTAAAGCATTATTACCAATTAAAAGTTTATCTTCTAAATCAAATACACCATCAGGGCAATGTAAAAATACATATTCCATCGTCCCAAATTCATTATTAACACCGGCAAATTCGCGAATTAAATCGGTTATAGCGGAAGAACCAGAACCCATATAACCAACCGGAACAATTATTTTACGCATTTTTATCACCTTTATTTTTATCTTTCTTTTTATGTTCATATAAAATATTGGTATTTAAAACTAAATAAAGAAAAATAATCATCATCGCTACATACATAAATATAGCTTGTTTATTATCCCCTAAAACATAAAGAATGGAAATAAGCGAAAAAATACCATTCATTGCATATATAATTAAAATAGTTTTAGTTGGACTAGAAGTCATTCTCAAAAGTTGATGATGCAAATGTTCTTTATCAGGATGACCAATAGATTCTTTTTTTAATAATCGTCGAATAATTGCAAGAATTGTATCAAATATCGGAATAAATAAGATAATTAAAGGAATAATTATAGAAGTAATCGTTGTAACTTTATAACCTAATAAAGCAATAATCGCTATCATAAAACCTAAAAACATACTTCCAGTATCCCCAATAAATATTTTAGCAGGTGGAAAATTATGTACTAAAAAACCTAAAGTACTACCTAACATAATTAAAGATAAAATTACATCAAGTCCTCCTAAAGAATTTAAAGTAAAACCTAAAATAGCAATAGTTAAAAAATAAATTGAACTTATTCCAGATGATAGACCATCTAACCCATCAATTATATTTATAGCATTAACTATCGCCACAATAAATATAATTGATAAAATCATATTAATCCAAGTTGGAAAAGTTAAAGTAAAGCCTAAAATAGTTAAATCATTAAAATAAAGCTTACCATATAAAACAACAATCGCTCCGGCAATAATTTGACATAAAAATTTATAACGGGCGGGAACGGAACTAATATCATCAACAATTCCCGTTAAGATTATAATAAATCCACCAATTAAAATACTAATCATTTGCGTAGATATTGTTCCATAGAGCATATAACCTAATAAAAAAGCCAAAAAAACTGCTAGACCACCCAGACGA
>CANPXQ010000015.1 GCA_947586295.1 uncultured Bacilli bacterium | reverse complement strand
TGGCAAGAATTAAAAATATTGAATTACCAAATGAAAAACATGTTTGTATTGGTTTAACAGCTATTTATGGTATTGGTCGTAATTTAGCAAAAACCATTTGTAAAGATGCCTTAGTTGAACCTAGTAAGAAAATAAAAGATTTAACTGAAGAAGAAATTGCTCGTCTACGGAAAGAAGTTGATAAATATTCCGTAGAAGGAGATCTACGTCGCGAAGTTCAAATGAGCATTAAAAATAAAATGGAAATTAATAGTTATGAAGGAATTAGACACAAAAAAGGTTTACCAGTTAGAGGTCAAAGAACTAATCGAAATGCCCATACACGTAAGGGCCGTGGTAAAGTAGTGGCTAATAAGAAAAAGTAAGGAGATAATTGAGTATGGCTTATAATAGAAGAAAAAGAAAAATAAAGAAAAATATTCCGGAAGCGGAAGCACATATACATACTAATTATAATAATACAATCGTTACAATATGTGATAAAGAAGGAAATGCAATAGCTTGGTCTAGTGCAGGTCGAATCGGTTATAAAGGCAGTAAAAAGAAAACTCCTTTTGCGGCTGGTTTAACAAGTGAAGATGCTGCAACTAAAGCTTTTGAACAAGGTGTTAGAAAAGTTGATGTTTATGTAAAAGGATTAGGTCCTGGTAGAGAAAATGCAATTAGATCATTGCAAGCGGCAGGATTAGAAATTACGAGTATTACTGATGTAACACCAATTCCTCACAATGGTTGTCGCCCACCAAAAAGACCAAGAAAGTAATATAAGGAGGGAATATAATGATAAAATTCGAAAAACCAACATATAAAATAACGGAAAGTCAAGAAAGCAATCATTTTTGTCGTTTTGAAATAGAACCTTTAGAAAGAGGTTTTGGTACAACTATTGGTAATGCTCTTAGAAGAGTATTATTATCTAGTTTACCTGGTAGTGCTGTTACAGCTATTAAAATTGATGGTGTAATGCACGAATTTCAAAAAATCGAAGGGGTTGTAGAAGATGTTACAACAATAGTATTAGCAATTAAAAAATTAGTTATTAAAAATCATACTGAAGATGTCAAAACATTACGTTTAGTTGCTTCTAAAGAGGGCCCTGTAGTAGCGGGAGACATTCAAAAAGACGCTGATATTGAAATTATGAATCCTGATTTAGTTATTTGTAATTTAGTTAAAGGTGGCAAAATTGATATTGAACTAACTGTAGGTAACGGTCGTGGTTATGTTCCTGCCAGCGAAAATAAAAAATTATTAGAAGACAATAAAGTTGGTATTATTGCTATTGATTCATCTTATTCACCAATTGAAAATGTAAAATATGAAGTGTTAAAAACTCGGGTAGGCCAAGATGAAAATTACGATAAATTAGTTATGGAAATATCAACAAATGGTCGTATGGCTCCTGAAGAAGCTATGGCTTTAGCCGCTCGGATATTAATTGAACATTTTAATTTAATAGCCGATTTAAATGCTATTAGTAATGTTACGGGAATGATGCAAGAAAAGAAAGTTGATACAATGACTAAAACCTTAGAAACACCAATTGAAGAAGTAGAATTTTCCGTAAGAGCATATAATTGTTTAAAAAGAGCGGGAATTCATACAATTCAAGATTTAGTAAATAAAAAAGAAGTGGAAGTTACTAAGATCAGAAACTTAGGAAAGAAATCTTTAAAAGAAGTTTTAGATAAAGTTGCTGAATTAGGACTTGCATTTAAGGAGTAAGAGAAATGTTATATAGAAAATTAGGAAGAGAAACAAGAGTAAGAAGAAGTATTTTAGCCGGACTTACTAAAGAAGTTTTAACTAAAGGTTATGTAGTTACAACAGAAGCTAGAGCTAAAGAAGTTCGTAAATTTGTTGATAAAATGATAACTTATGGTAAAAATGGTACTTTAGTATCTCGTCGTAAAGCTTTAGCTTTCTTACATAATGATAATGATGTTGTTAAAGTGGTATTTGATGATTTAGCAAAACGTTATGAAACTCGTGATGGCGGATATACTAGAATCATTAAACTTAAAGAACGTCGCGGCGATGATGCTTTAGAAGTTCGTCTTGAATTAGTAAAATAGTATTGGAAGATAACAAAAAATGTTATCTTTTTTTTATTAAAATTTACAGAAATAACAAAAAAGGTGTAAAGTAAAACAAAAAAGTAATTGATTAAATGCGATTTTTAAATAATATTTGATACAATGAACATAGAAAGAGGTAAGAAAAATGAAAAATTTTAAAATGATGATGGCAGCTTTGATGGCTAGTGCTCTTTTTGTTCCTGGAGTATTAGCAGATTGTGATCTAGGTAGTGATGCTGGTGCTATGGCGAGTATTACTAAAACTGATACACCAACTAAATATTGTAATTCTGTTAAAGATGCTGTTGATACAGCCCAAAGTGGTGATACGGTTAATTTAATGCAACCTTTTACATTTACGGAAGTTGATAATACAAACCGTATTGAAATTAATAACAAAGACATAACATTTAATTTCGGCGTTAATAGTATTACGGCCCCTAATTTAGGATCAGATTTTGCAGCTTTTGTTGTCAAAGGTACAAGTAAGGTTACTTTTGAAGGTAGTGGGGGAATTGAACATAAAAAAGGTGGTTCGGCTTTATTAATAATGAATACTGCGGAAGTTACTATTAAAGGTGGTAATTTTACGCAATCAGGAACTGCTGATCCAGAAAATTATGCAGCTATTAGTGTAGATGATTCTGCAACATTAAAAGTTGTTGAAGGAGACGAAAATCCAGTTTTAATTACTGGTGGTATAGCAGTTTTTGGTACATCTAAATTAGAAGTATCTAAGGGAACAATAATTGCTGATGATTTTGCTATTTCTGGTAACGGTAGTCAAACAACAAATTCTACAATAACAATTACTGGAGGAACAATTACTAGTAATAATAATGCCGCGATTTATCATCCGCAAAAAGGAACTCTAAACATTACTGGTGGTAATATAACTGGTAAAATTGGTATTGTTGCTCGAGGAGGAACTATAGATATTTCTGCTAATGCTAAAATTAAAGCAACAGGTACGGCAGAAGATGAAATTGTTGTTGGTGATGCCAAAGATTCTGAAGGTGAAGTAAAATTGCCAGGTGGTATTGGTGTAATTGCTGATAAAACTGAAAATTATCCAGATGCAACTTCCTTGAAAATTGAAATTACCGGTGGAGAATTTGACACCGAAGGAGATGCTGTATTAGCTTATAAAGATGTAGCAGAAGATGCAACAGATATTATTAACGTAAGTGGTGGTAAATTTAATAACAATGTTCCGGCAAAATATATGAAAAATGAAGAAGGTTATGGAAAATCTGAAAGTGGCGAAGTTGGAAAAATATATAATATTGAAAAAATAACAACTGTAAATGGTGATTTTGAAGTTAATAAAACAGCTGTTGCAGGTGAAATAGTTAAAATTACTACTAGACCTAATAGCGGTTATAAAGTTGATTTAATAACTGTTATGAAAGGTGATGATCCTGTTCTTGTAACAGGCGATAGCTTTGAAATGCCAGCGGGAGATGTAAAGGTTAGCGTAACATTCGTTAAAGTAGAAGAACCTACTAAAGATGAACCAACTGATAACAAACCTTCCGAAAATGAAACTACTGACAAACCAGCTGATGATACTCCAACTAGTAACCCAAATACTTATGATGGAATTGCTAGTTGTTTAGTAATGGCCATTTCAACATTAGGTGTTGTAGCAATAGTTTCTAAAAAGTTATTAGATAAATAGTTATTAATAATAATTTAAATGTAGGCTTAAGGGGTCTACATTTTTTGTTTAAAAAGATGTATAAAAACAACATTTTTATGAAAAATAATAACAGGAGGAAATAATGAAAAATAAAGAATGTAGCGGTTGTGAAAACGCTAAATTTGGGATAGCCTATATTGATCCAGAAACTGGAGTACTTTGCAGTAAGATTGATACAGGAATGAAATTACCAAAAGGAAAAAAGGTATTAGCCCCTAAAATATGTACGGAGTGTGGCAATACAGAATGGAAAACAATCGATAATAAAGAATAGAGTCTAAAAAAGACTTTTTTCTTTGAAAAAAATTTGGTATAATGAAAAATAGAATAGAGGTTGGGCAATGAAAAAGAGAAATGGATTTGTATTTATAGAAACAATCATAGTAATAGTGTTTTTAATTGGAGCGTTGTTATTACTATATGGAAGTTATCGAAATGCAATTACGGAAGAAAAAACTAAAGTATATTATGATGATATAAGTTATTTATATCGTAATTATTATTTGGCTGACTTTATAATAAACAAAAAAGACATTTATAAAATAAAAAAAAAAGCATTTAAAGACAAATACATTATTGAATTAGATGGAACATATGAAGAAATATTTAATGAAGAACAAAAGGAAGAAAACTACGAAGATGAATTAAAAAATATAGTTCAAGAATTTAATGTTCATAAAATGTTGATTGTATCGGATGAAATAATAACTGAATGTTTTAATAATGATAATCCAAAATGTGAAAAATCATATGAAGGATTAAGTGATGGACTAAGTAAATATATTGAAACTATGGAAATAGAAAAAACTGAAGAAGATAATGATAAGACATATTACTTAGTAACAGAATATAGAGAAAGATCAACTGAAGAAGGAACAGAAAAATGTGAAGAAAATGATGAAAATTGTGAAGCCTTTTATGTAACATTAAAATTAGATATCAATAAAAAGATAAATACAGAAGCCTCAACCATAGGTGAAGTATGTCGAAATCAAAATTTAGTAGAATGTATGAAAGATAATTATGATATTGAAAATAATGAAGAAGGGGGAATATATCATCACGATAAAGATGGAAATGATAGTGGCGAAGGAGATAATGAAGCTGGAGACGATTCCTATAGATATGGCGGAATAGTAAATAACTATGTCTGTTTTGGTAGTGATGAAGAGAAATGTCCAGAAGCAAATTTATATCGAATAATTGGTGTAATAGATGGTAAATTAAGAATAATAAAAAATGAAGATACGAAGAATAAATGGAATGGCATAAAAACAAAAGGTAATACCATAAGTGAATATGCATCTAAATGGCAAAATATGGTAGAGGAAAGTTTATGGTATGTAGATGGGATAAGTAGTATTGATAAAAATGCTTTAGAAGTGTATGAAGAAGAAATAACTGGAACAACAGAAAAAGGCAAAGAAGGTTTAATGTATGTAAGTGATTATATGTATGGAGCATATCCAACATATTGGAAAGAAAAAGGAAGTAATTATACTACTGCCAAAGATAAGAATTGGTTATACATCCTAAATACAACAAATTGGAGTGTAAGTAAAGAAAAAAGTGGCAGCAATAGTTATGCTGTAAATGAAGTAGGAAATGTTGGAGTAAATCCTAAAACAAATGAAAGTCTAAGTAGAAGAGTATATAATTTAAAAAATAGTGTCATTTTAATTGGCGGAAGTGGAAGTATAATAGATCCATATCGCATAAGTGATACGGGCGTAATAGTAAAAGGTCTTACAGGTACAGAAGATTATCACGACTTAGATGTTACAGCAGATGCAGAAACACTAGAAGGAAAAATTGTAAAATATTATTTTAGTATAGATGATGGACAAACATGGTATGAAGAAAGCGAAAATCATCATAATTTCAGTGGATTAGAAAGTAATACGGAATATACTGTAAGCGTAAAAGTATTAAATAATCGTGGAAATTATTCCGAAGAATATAGTGAAACATTTAAAACGAAAGCTGAAAATCCAAGCGTAACACTAGAGTTAGTAAGTAAAGATACTCATAATATAAAAGTAAAGGCTAAGGCGACAGTACCGGTAGGAACATTACAATATTATGAATATCAAATAAATGGTGGTAGTTGGCAAAAAGTAACAACAAATAGCTTAACAAATGAAAAAAGTTATGGAAGTTTAAATAGTAATACCAATTATACAATAAAAGTAAAAATAACCGATTCATTAAATAAAACATCCGAAGAAGCCACTTTAGATGTAAAAACGGATTATGAAAAACCAAGTGTAAAATTAAGTGTAACAAGTAGAAGAGTATATGATATAACCGTACAAGCTGTAGGAACAAATGGTTCTGGAACGATAAAAGAATATGAATTCCAATTAGATAATGGTAGTTGGGAAAAATATACAAGTAGTAATCTAACATATAATAAGACATATGATAGTTTGTTAAAAAATCATAGTTATACAATTAGAGTAAGAGTAACCGATAATAATGGTGTAGTATCTGATGTTGCTGAAGTACCAACATCAACAACAGATTTGATCCCACCAAGCGTATCTTTAGGGGCGAGTACTTCAACAAGTTCAATAACAGCATATGCAACTGCCTATCCAGGATCAGGATACATAACAAAATATGAATTTAGGAAAGACTGGGGAAGTTGGATAAATGAAGGATCATATTCAAGTCATAGTTTTGGGGGATTAAATCCAGGAAGCAGTTATTATATTGAAGTTAAAGTAACGGATAGTTATGGTCAAACGGCATCAGATGGAAGATATGTGCGGACCGATGATATAACGGGACCAACAGTTCGCATAACTAGTACTTCAAGTACTTCAAGTTCAATAACTGTATACGCTAGTGGTTCAAGAGGAACGGGAGCATTAAGTAGATATGTATTTTCAATAAATGGTGGAAGCAGTCAAACTGTATCAACATCAACTGGAAGTGCTAGCGCAACATTTAGTGGATTATCTGCTAGTTCAAATTATACCGTAAGTGTAACATTGTATGATGTTAACGGTCTAAGTGATAGTGACAGTAGTAGTGCTACAACTAAAGCCGAAGAAAAAAATGGTTGGTTCTATGAAGACTGTTGGCGATTCTATAGTAATGGCGTAAGCTTAACTGGATGGCAATATGTCTATAAATCATATAAAACACCAAATGATTATGCAAACTTTTATTTAGGAACTAATGGATGTATGGTAACTGGACCAAATGTACAAATTGGAAGTTGTTATTATTATTTAGATCGAAATGAAGGAATGCTAACTAACACAACCTATTACTGTATAAGATATCCATCAAGCGGATGTGGATATTATGATTCATCAATTCCTGGTTGTGGCGGTTCATCTGGTGGTAGTAGCGGTAGTGTCACAGATTCTTGTGGATGTACTTGTACTTCTCCTGGATATTGTACATATAATGGCAAGAAATTTTATTATCAATGTATCAAAGGAATGAAATCATTTGATGGTTCCAGCGTATGCTGGTAGGTGAAATATGAAAAAGAAATATTTAATTATAATATTACCCTTAGTTATTGTTTTGCTAGTAATTAATGTCTTAATTTTACTAAAAACAAATAATAGATCACTCGAAGGAACTAATTGGATGTCTAAAAAAATAGTTATGTATGATGATAAAGGAGAACAATTCAATGAAACTAATGATACTTATATAAAATTATATTTTTATAAAGAAAGTGTCAAAGTTTGTTATTATCGAAATTCAGATGATGATTGTGAAATTATTCCTTTGCGTAAAAATAATGGTGGTTATGAAATAAAAAGTGAACGGTTAAGTGGTCAAATAAGTAGAACAAAAGATGAACTTATAATCAGTTTAGAAAATGATACTAACTATGTTAATAAATATTATTTTATGAGTATTTAATGGTAGGAGGAAAAATGAAAAAAATGCAGGCGGCTATTATTTGTGCCTTAATAATTATCGTTGCTTTAATATACGTATTTATTTCCCATCGAAATGTCGATTTAATAACAACTTTAGCGGGTACTAAATGGCATATCTATAATGAAATATCCTATGATGAAAATGATATTCCAACAATAGCGAAAGATGGTTTAAGTTTAGAGTTTCGCAATGATCAAATAATATTTTGTGTAGATAAAATAAGTGGTTGCGATAATATAAATTTTAATAAACAAAAAGATAATGTATTAGTTGATATAGCTTATAATAATTTTACTATTAGTGGTGAATTAAATTACGATGCGAAGAATAATATTTTATCCATAGTAGAAACCAAAAATAAAGAAATTAATTATTATTATTTTATTAAAGAAGGAGAATAAAAATGAAAAGTAATAAAAAAAAGAATGAAAAAAATAACAAAATATTAATAATTGTTGCAGTAGCTCTTGTTTTAGTAGCTTTAATTGTCGTATTAGTTGTAGTATTTAATAAAAGGGATAATAAGGTTACTACCGAAAATACTGCTACTATAAAGGCTTTAGAAGGGTACAATAAAAAATGTTATCGTGAAGAAAATTCTTTAGCAAATTATAAACAAACTAATATTGAAAATCTAAAATTATCTAATGAACAATTATTATTTAGTCGCTCTTCTATAAAATTAGAATTTGCTACGGATGAAGAATATCAAGAAGCAAAGCAAAAAAATACGTATGGACAAGATGTGGTATTTGATGATGTTCATAAAACAATTGAATATTTGCCAGGAGAAGAAGTTGATTTTACAAAAGGAGAAAACGGTGATAATATCTATTTATCATATGCGGAATTTCGCCAATCTTTAGAAGAAGCCGGTTATACTTGTGATTAAAAGTTAATACGTAAAAAAGTATTAACTTTTTTTAAAAATATTTTTATTAATACCAAATATATGTTAAAATAGTAAGTAGCAAGTGTTAAAAGAGGTGCTTTGTTATGGCAAAAATTATATCATTAGTTAACCAAAAAGGTGGAGTTGGAAAAACAACTACTAGTATTAATTTAGCTGCTGCTTTGGGTAAAATGGATAAAAAAGTATTGCTTATTGATATGGATTCTCAAGGTAATGCAACAACTGGCTTGGGGTTAAATTTTAATGATTTTAGTCACGATATTTATGAGTTAATAACCGGTAAATGTGATGTATATAGTGCCATAATTAAAACAAAATTTGAAAATTTAAGTATTATACCTTCCACTATTAATCTAGCAGGCATTGATGTTGAATTTGTTAAAAAAATGTTAGAAGATTCATCATTTAAACAAAATATGCAATTAAAACTTCAATTAGATAAAATTAGAGCGGATTATGATTATATAATAATTGATTGTCAACCATCATTAGGTTTAGGAACAATGAATGCTTTAGTAGCGAGTGATTCTGTCATTATCCCTGTTCAATGTGAATTTTATGCTTTAGATGGTATTGCATTATTATTAAATACAATTATTACTATCCAAAGCGGTATGAATAAGAATTTAAGAATTGAGGGGGTATTACTTACAATGTTAGATGGTCGGACTAATATTGGTTTGGAAGTAATAGAAGAAATAAGAAAATACTTTAAAGATAAAGTTTTTAATACTATTATTCCCCGTTTGGTTCGGCTAGTAGAAGCACCAAGTCACGGAAAACCAATCAATGAATATGATCCTACTAGTAGAGCAACTGAAGCATATCAAAATTTAGCAAAGGAAGTGATTAGTCGAGATGGAGAATAAAAAGAAAGCATTAGGCAAGGGTCTAGAACAATTATTTTCTAATTCGGTAATTGATTTTGATAGTTTTGAACAAAGTATTGTTGAAGAAAATACTAATAATGTAAAAGAAATAGATATAAGTGAAATTCGAAGTAATCCTTATCAACCCCGAAAAAATTTTAATAGTGAGTCTTTAAATGAATTAGCGAATTCTATAAAAGAATATGGTCTTCTTCAACCAGTAATTGTTAAAAAAAGTATTAAAGGGTATGAGTTAGTAGCAGGAGAAAGAAGAACTAAAGCTGCTAAAATCGCTGGATTGACTAAAATTCCGGCTATTATCAAAGATTTTACAGATCAAGAAATGATGGAGTTAGCTTTAATAGAAAATATTCAAAGAGAAGATTTAAATCCTATTGAAGAAGCTCAATCTATAAATAATATTTTAAAATTAAGAGGATATACGCAAGAAGAATTAGCGGTTAAATTAGGAAAAAGTAGAAGTTATGTTACTAATATTTTAGGGTTATTAAAATTACCGGAAAATATTAAAAAGATGGTCGAACAAAAAGAAATTTCAATGTCACATGCTCGGGTATTAAGTAAAATGGATGATGAAGAAAAAATTACTTCTTTAGCTCAAAAGATAGTTAACGAAGAAATGAGCGTTCGAGAATTAGAAAACCTATCTAATACTTTTAATTCTTCTAAAAAAATAATAAAGAAAGAAAAAGAATATAATAATAAATACCATTTATATGAAAGTTTAGCTATGGAAAAATTAAAAATGAAGACTCGCATTTCTGATAAAAAAATGGAAATATATTTTAATGACCAAGGAGATTTAGAAAATTTATTAGAAAAGTTAGATATAAAGATTGAGGATTAAAATGAATAAAGACTTTAAATTAAATGATGAAGTCATTATGCGTAAAAATCACGCTTGTGGCACTAATAAATGGATTATTACTAGAGATGGTGTTGATATTAAAATAAAATGTTGTCATTGTAATAGGGAAATAATGATGGATCGTTTAGAATTTATGAGAAAGTTAAAAAAGGTGAATAAATTTGAAAAAAAGGAAGATTAAGGAAAAAATTGGCTGGCATCCCGTGATGATGTACCTCCTTTTAAGTTTAATTGTTATTATCTTAAGTGGTATATTGTCTTGGTTTAATGTTCAAGCAACTTATAATCAAGTATCTCCTATTACTGGGGAATATAATGTGACAACTGAAGCAGTTAATTCTTTATTTAATTTAAGTGGTTTAAAATATATTTTTACAAATACAGTTTCTAACTTTGCAAATTTTACGGTTTTAAGTCATTTAATAATTATTTTATTAGGAATTGGAGTAATGGAAAAAAGTGGTTTTCTAAAAACTATTGTTACAATTCTTACGAAAAAAGCTAAAAAAACAACTGTTACCTTTATTCTTATACTAACTTGTTTAATATCAAGTATTATAGGGGATTTATCTTATATTATCTTTATTCCTTTAAGTGCCTTATTATTTTTATATGGCAAGCGTAGCCCTATACTAGGGATGGTAGCTTCTTTTGCGGCTTTAACTTGTGGTTCATCCATAAGTATACTTTTAACAAGCGTTGATTCTAGTTTAAGAACTATAACTATTTTAAATAGTCAAATACTTATGGGTTCATACTCTGTATCTCCTTTTGCTTTTATTTTAATAATGTCTATATCAGTTATTTTATTAGCCTTTTTGTTAACTAATATAACGGAAAATATAATTGCTAAAAGGATTCCTAAATATGAGTTTGCTGTTGAAGATGTTGAGGAAGAAATAACATTAACTAAAAATAAAATGCGCGGCTTGTTACTTGCTGGAATAGTTGGAATAATTTATTTAATAATATTCATTTATAATATAATTCCGGGATTACCTTTTTCTGGTAATTTATTAGATAATCATCAAATTTTATATATTGATAAATTATTTAGTTATGAATCATTTTTTAGTAATGGATTTGTTTTTATAGTTGCCTTTTTCTTTATTCTTTTAGGTTTAAGTTATGGTATTGGAGCTAAAACTATCAATAATAATAAAGATTTTATTGATAGTTTAGGGCACTCCTTAAATGGAATTGGTAAAATATTAGTAATGATATTTGCTGCGGCTACATTTATAAGTATTTTTAAACAAACAAATATAGGAAATGTGTTTACAGTTGCAATGGCAAATGTTATAGATAATTTTTCCTTTAGAGGATTACCATTGTTACTTTTACTTTTTATTATTTCCATTGTTACTACTTTACTTTTACCAAGTAGTGTTTCCAAATGGACAATTTTAGCGACAACGGTAATTCCTACATTAATGAAAGCAGGCATTTCTCCAGAATTTGGCCAAGTTATATTCCGTTTTGGAGAATCGGTATCTTTAGGGTTAACACCGATCTTTGCTTACTTTATTGTTTATTTAGCTTACTTAGAAAAATATAATCAAAATAATAAAAATATAAGTTTATTTAATGCTATAAAAATTCAATTACCATATACAATTACAACTTTTACAGTCTTTTTGATTTTAATTATTTTATGGTATATTATTGGTTTACCTTTAGGTTTTAATGCAGGGGTTGCCTTATAGATAGGAGGGAAAAAAATGTCTTTGAAAGCCGGAATAGTAGGGTTACCAAATGTAGGGAAGTCCACATTATTTAATGCTATTACGAAAAAAAATATATTAGCGGCTAATTATCCTTTTGCGACTATTGAGCCTA
>CANPXQ010000014.1 GCA_947586295.1 uncultured Bacilli bacterium | reverse complement strand
TTATATTGATCTCATCGAGATTATGTCTTTTTCCAACTTCATAATCATTAGGATCATGCGCTGGAGTTATTTTAACACAGCCTGTCCCTTTTTCCATATCTGCATGCACATCTGCTATAATAGGTATTTTTTTATTAACAATAGGTAGAATTACTTCTTTACCTATATATTTTTGATATCTTTCATCTTTAGGATTAACGGCTACTGCCGTATCTCCAAACATTGTTTCTGGTCTAGTAGTTGCCACATCTAAATATTCATCGGTACCCACAATGGGATATTTTAGATGATAAAAATTACCTGGTACATCCTTATAAATAACTTCTTCCGTAGATAAAGCTGTCATACTAACAGGATCCCAATTAATAATTCTTTCACCGCGATAGATTAATCCTTCATTATATAAATCAATAAAAACTTTTTGCACTGCTTGTTCCATTTGGGCATCTAAAGTAAATCTTTCTTTACTATAATCTAATGATAAACCTAATTTAGCCCATTGTTTGCGAATATTTAAAGCATATTCTTCTTTCCACTCCCAAGCTTTTTTTAAAAATCCTTCTCGGCCTAAAGTTCTTTTATCTATTCCTTCTTTTTTTAATTTTTCCACAACTTTTACTTCAGTAGCAATAGCCGCGTGATCCATCCCTGGTAACCACAAAGTATCAAAACCTTGCATCCTCTTATAGCGAATTAAAGCATCTTGAATCGCTACATCCCAAGCGTGTCCTAAATGTAATTTACCTGTAACATTAGGTGGAGGAATAACTATTGTAAATGGCTTTCCTTTAGTTTTACCACACGCAAAATAACCTCTTTTTAACCATTTATCATAAATATCTTTTTCCGTATTTAAATGATTATATTTTTTATCTAACATATATCCTCCTATTAATAAAAAAAGAATGCTACCAAGGAGAGCTTTCACTCGGTACCATCCTTTTATTTCCTTAATTAGTTTTATAGCACTCCTGCTTATTACTCCATCTGCAACCTTCTAATAAATAATATTTTAGTTTCCACCAACCACTAAATCTCTCTAATATTAATTTATTATACTCCTCAGATTTCTCCGTAACGAAATTATTTTAACAAATATTTTAATTTAATGCAATAGTTGTTGCCATTGTTCCATCCCCATAAATAATTAAATTATTATTATCTAATTCATAAGTAATATTATTATATTCTCCCAGGGTAGTTCTACCACTAACAACATTTTGTTCAATATTTTTATATACTATTAAAGCATTATTTTTTAATAAAACGATAATATAATCTCCTAAAATATCTATTTTTTGGAAATCTAAATTAACATTAATTAAATTATTTCTATAATCATATAATTTATTTTCAACAGTTAAAATATAATTACTATTAAAGTTTTTAATAGCTTCATTGACACCTTGACTAATCGCATTATTTTCATTATCAAAAACATACCATCTATTATCACTATAAACAATATAATTTTGGGATAATAAAATATCATTTTCAACCTTTTTAGGTAAACCAATAAAATCATATTTAAAAGGCAATATATTATTTAATGTATCTAAACTAAAAACTCCCCATTTACCATTTTGTTTCGCAATTAAAATATTATTTTCAATAGTCGTATGATAATCTTTTAAAGCATCATAACTAACCATTACATTACCTGTTTTAATACCATATAGGAATATGTTTTTACCATCTTTTAAAAATACTAAATCATTAACATTATAATCTAAGTAAGTTTTTTCGCCTTCAAAGTAATCTAAATTATATTTTAAATCATCAATAGTTGTTTCTGCATAACCACAATCAGCATTTTGACATTCATATGTTCCTATTAAACTATCATTTTCATCATAAAAGTATAACTTACCTTCATATAATAATTCGTGATTAGGATTATCTAAAATAATATCTGTTGGATTATTTTTAAAATGGCGATATAAACCTAATAACCCTAAAGGTAAAGTAATAACTAATAAAACAATCATCGTATATAAAGTTGATTTTTTTCTTTTCATATTTACCTCATTATTTTCCAATCCCGATCATTAATTATAATCGTATAGTCATCAACTAATTCATAACATTTTGAAAAATCCGTAATCTCACTAGGAACAATATAATTATAAGCCGTAAATACATCACGAGAACTATAATCATATATATCAAACGCTCTAAGTTTATCAACAAATATAAAGTAATTTGGTTGTAAATCAACATATAATAAATTAGCTTTAATTATTTGGCCCCCATAAACATCAGATACTGTATAAGAATCATTATTTTTAGTTACTAAAGCTTTACTATTAATATCCACTATTTCATTAGTTGCATAACCTAATACTTTATCCCCAGTTTTATCATAAACTACATAATGATTATCATCTCTTTTAACTAAAATATTATTACCTAGATATTTAATCATTTTAGTATTTCCTAAAATATTTTCCTTTTTCGAATTATTACTATCTTGTTTTTCTAAAAAGGCAATTAACCCTCCTACACTATTCGCTTCGATTTTAATCAAACCATAGTTTCCTGATGTATTTTGAGCCATAATAACTCTATCAGTAGTAGTAACAAAATCAGTACCTTTAATAGTTTCATAAAAACCAGCATCAACTTGCCGATAAGTCGCTAATTTAGCTTCTAAAGGATTACTTTTAGATAAATCATATAAAATAATATTATATTCATTTTTATTACTAGTATCATTAATAAAGACAAATCTTTTATTAAATATTGGTAAGTAAGAAGTTTCTTCACTATTATTTGTCCGATTTAAAAGTAAATCTTCTTTACCAATAAAACAATTTTCTAATTCTTGGGTATTACTTGTTACCTTATTAGGATTATCACAAGTATATTTACCTAAAATATTACTCTTTTCTTCATCGGTAAATAGATATAATATGCCATCATAATAACTTACATATTTAAATTGACCATTAAGTTTACCTTCATAGACATTTATTTCTTTTAAAACATTATTAAGTTCACTTATTCTTATAGAACTATTACTAGCTTCGATGGTAAAACTATCTTCTCTGGATACTTCTTTTAAATCTTCATCAAAGATAATTTTCTTATTATAATTATTACTATTAAGTTTTATTCCTTCATAGTTAAGTAAATTTAAATTATTATCATAAGCATACATTTTCTTATTATTTATTAAGAAAATATATTCATCGACAAAAGTATAATAATCACTATCTTTAGTAAGTCTTTCTTCTCCTTTATAATCATATAATTTATAACTATTATTATCCTTAATACTTATAAAACTATCATTATAGTTTTTAATATCCCCCAGTATTTCTTTACTTATATCATTACCCGCTAAATCAATTAATTTTGAATTATTATTTTTTTTCGCAACAATATGTGCTTTTTCAGGTATAAAACCTAAATAATCATAAGTAAAATCAATTAATTTAGTAACATTATCATCTAATTTTAATATTCCATAAGAATCATCTTTTTTAACAATTACTAAATCATTATTTATTTTCTTAACTAAAGAATATTCTTCTACTTTATTATTTTCTTTAATATCATATAAAATAATATTTTCAGCATTATTTATGGCATTATCATAAATAAAAACATATTTATTATGATAAATATCACTTATTTCATTTATACTTTGATTATTTTCATATACTTTTTGCGTTACATCAAAACTATCTTCATTACTATAGTTAGCTATGAAACATTTTTTTTCATCTTTATTAACACATTCATATTTCCCTAATTCATTTTTAGCATTATCTAAAAAGATTAAAGTACCATCTTCATAACGCGAGTTTTTCTTTACCACGATAACTTCTGGTTCATAAGTCGTCTCTTCTTCTTTATTTTTCCAAAGAACAAAATATAAAACGAGAACAAGAATAACGATAACAACTACACATACCCCACAAATAATTAATATTTTTTGCTTTTTACTTAAATTAATTTTTCTTTTTTTCTTTTTGGGTGTTTTTTTAACTGGTTCTTCTTCAGTTTCTTTATCATAAACTATTTCTTCAGTTTCATCTATTTCAATTATTTCATTACTATCGGTAACTTCTTTTTCTTCATCTAACATAAATTAACTCCTTATTTACAAACATATCCCGCAGTTTCTAAAGATGCTTTATAATCTTCATAATTTAAGATTATTTCTTCATTATTATCGTTTACCGTATAGTCATTGCTTTCAGATAAATCATAAAGAATGATGAAATTTTTATCATCATAGACAACATTACTTCCAAAATCTTGAGCCTTTGTGCGATCATACTTTTCTTTATCAAAGCATTCTAAACGTGAAGTACCTTGAGTTTTGATAACTCGGTTATCTTTTACTTCAATATTTTCAATATAATATTCCGTATAATCATCTGTATCTTCTACTTTTATTTCACATACGTGATCAGATACAATATTTTGTAATTTTAAACTTAAAGACTCTTCATTAATCTGTTTCTTACCCACTAATTTATATATACCAAAACCCGCTAATCCTAAAACTAAAACAACTACTATTATAATAAATATTTTTTTCATAAATTTCCCTTCCTATTATCTATCACAATAATATCATAACAATTTAAAAAGTTCAATTTTTTATTTAATCACTATTTTTAAACTTTTCGTACCAAGTCGTTAATTTTTCTTTCGTACTTTGCCAAATGCTAGAAGAAAAGTTTTTAACTAGGGACCAAGCATTTTTAGTATAAAGCACTAATTCATCTTTTTCTTCTATCATTGCTTGATAATTATCATCTCCCAGTTTTTCTTGCGAAAACTCATTAATATTATTAGCCCCTTTTTTTATTAATTCACTGGCTTTAGTAAATGCTTGTTTTGTTTTTGTCGTTATTTTTTCTTTATAAAGAGGAAACTTACTTTCAATTAACATATCAATTTTATTTACTATTTGTAATACTTTTTCTTGACCTTTAGCCGTTAAATCTTTAAAAGTTATGTCATTTATCTTGCCATCAAAAAAGCAAAAATCAACTAACGTTATAAATATTCCTTTCGCTTTAGATGCCGTAGATGTTTTATTCTCTTTTAATAAATCAACGGTTTTATTTTCAATAGTTTCAAGTTCATTAATAACTATTATATCTTTAGTCGATAGTTTTTCTTCTTCTATTTTTTCTTCCTCTTCTTCTACTTTTTCTTCTTTCTTTTCTTCTACTTTTTCAGTTAAAGTAACTTCCTTTTCTTCTGACGGATTAATAGTTTCTTCCTTGTTTTCTTCCTCTTTTTCTTCTTCTTGTTCATCAACTATTTTATCTTCATCACTAACCGTTTGCGAAAAATTATTATCTTCCGTTTTATTTAAAGAATTATAGTTAGATAAATCTTCATTAATTACAGAATTATTAGAAAAATAATCGTGTCTAATAATTAAAGATACAATAACTAAACCAATTACCACTAATACACTATATATAATTATTTCATACTTCTTTTTCATAAACAGCCTCTATAAAAAATATATTTTTTATTTATCTAATTGTTCCTATTTTGGTACACATTTTTTGATATTTATCTTTCGCGAGAGCAATTGATAGGTCTCGTCCTTTATCTAATATAGCATCCAACGTATCACTATTGATAATTTCTTTATATTTTTTTTGAATTTCTTTTATATGTTCACATACTTTACTAGCAACATATTCTTTAAATTCTTTATATCCTTTATCTTGAAACATTATTTCGATATCCTTAATAGAAATATTATCTATTACACTTAATATATTCATTAAATTAGATATACCAGGTTTATTTTCTTCATCAAAGAATACTTTATTATCACTATCTGTTGTCGCTTTTTTGATTTTATTTTCAATATCTCCTAAATCATCAAATAAACTAATAACTCCTTGGGGATTTTCTTCGGATTTACTCATTTTTTTAGTTGGATCTTTTAAATCTTTTATTTTAGTACCATTTTCTTTAATTAATACATCTGGTACCGTAAAGGTTGAATCATAACGATTATTAAATTTTATTGCAATATTTCGGGCTAGTTCAACGTGTTGTTTTTGATCAATACCAACAGGAACAAAATTCGCATCACAATATAAAATATCACTAGCCATCAAAATAGGATAAGTAAGTAAACCTACCGAAAAATTAGCATTTTGCCGACTTTTTTCTTTAAATTGAATCATTCTTTGGGCATCCCCAAAATTAGTATGACATTCTAATAAATAAGATATGGCGGGAATATAAGGATTTTCGGATTGAATGTAGATAGTATTTTTATTAGGATCTATTCCACAAGCTATATACATCGCAATAAAACTTTTAATTCTTTTTCTTAAAAGAATAGGATCTTGATAGATTGTTAAAGCATGCAAATCAGCAACAAAAATAAAAGAATCATATTTATCTTGATATTCAATCATTTGCTTTATTGCTCCAATATAATTACCTAAAGTAATTTCTCCTGTCGGTTTTAAACCTGTAATTATTCTTGCCATAATAAACCTCCGAAATTATTATACATCAATTTTAAAAATATAGCTATAAAGGAAAAAAAAGTATTTATTTTGAAAATACTTATATATTACTATTTAATGTTTTTTCTAAAATAGCTTTAACATCTCTTTCATTAAATGGTTTCGTTAACATATCAATAATCGGATATTTAAAAGCTTTAGCGACTGCTTCTTTATCATCAACCCCTGTAATTATTGATACTGGAAATTTTTTAAACATATCTTTTTCTTTAAAATAATCTAAAACTTCAAAACCATTAACATTAGGCATATTTAAATCAAGTAAAATAGCTTTAATGCGCATTCTTTCATCAGGATTATTTAAAATATCTAGGGCTTCTTTACCATCACTAGCAATTATAACATCAAAATCATTTTTAAATATTTTATCTATAAAGGAACGAATAATATTAGAATCATCTACTACTAAAATAGCTTTATCTTTTTCTTTTACTGCAACATTTAATTGTTCTTCAACATATTCTCTACCCATATACTTTTTAACTAAATTGATAATTCTACTAGCTTCTTTAATTAATTCATCATAATTACTAGTAACAAAATACATATTATTAGCTTTACTTTCTAGTTCGTGTTTATAAGCTATATCCGCAAGCGTATCAAAACCAAAATAACGCGCATCACTTTTTAAAGAATGGACTAATATAGCATAATTAGCCATATCTCCTATCTCTTT
The DNA here is from genome assembly GCA_947586295.1 of uncultured Bacilli bacterium. Lineage (GTDB taxonomy): Bacteria > Bacillota_I > Bacilli_A > RF39 > UBA660 > Onthocola_B. The sequence continues at coordinate 5,879 of CANPXQ010000014.1, read as the reverse complement.
ATATTCCTTTATTTTCTTTAACTTACCATCAATTTCTTGTAAAAAAGTTTCTAAAGTATCATTATAGGTTTCCATATCTCCAAAAAGTTCTAAACTCTTTTTAACATTTACCCCCGCATCAATTAAAATATTTACATCTTTCATTATTACCATCCTCTCTATTCTTGATTTAAATATTTATTAATTATATTATTTAATTCTTCTTTATTAATAGGTTTCGCTAAATAATCATTAAAGCCCAACGCCAAATATTTTTCTTTTTCTCCAGTTAAAGCATTAGCCGTTAATGCAATAACAGGAATATTAAATCCTTCTATTTTTTGTAATTCTTGAAAAGTTTCTGTTCCACTTAATTTAGGCATCATATCATCCATTAATATTAAATCAAATTTTTCTTTATTTTTAATTTTGCTAAGAGCGTCATACCCATTATCCACCGAAACACTTTTAATACCATAACTATCTAATAGCCGTTCTGCAACTTTTAAATTAATCTTATTATCATCGACAATTAAAACTATTTTTTCATCACTTACTTGAACTTTGTCAATTACTTTTTCTTCTTCATCTAGTTTAATAGTAGGATTTTCAACTATTTTTTGATCAATTGATACGGTAAATTTTGAACCCTTACCAAAAGTACTTTGAACAACTATTTTTCCCCCCATCATATCTAATAACTTTTTAGTGATAGCGAGTCCTAATCCTGTACCTTCAATAGTTACATTATTTACTATATCCAGCCGATCAAATTTATCAAATAAACGATCAATATTTCCTTCTTTAATTCCAATGCCGGTATCTTCTACAGATATTATTAAACGACATATATCATTCTTTTTAACGTGATCAATGGTTAAATTTATCCATCCTTCTTTAGTATATTTCACCGCATTAGTTAAAATATTAACACATATTTGTTTTATCTTTTGACAATCACCATATAATACTGGGGGTATATCTTCCGCAATATTTACTTTAAATTCCAATGGTTTTTCAGCTATTCTCCCTTTAGTTAAAGTAACCAGTTCATTAGCGAGTTTTTTAAAACTATATTCACTCGCTTCTATTTCCATTTTATTAGCTTCTATTTTAGAAATATCTAATATTCCATTTACAATTTCTAATAAATTATCTCCAGCCATTATAATATCTTTTATTTCATCTTTAGCATTATCCGGAATTTCTTTATTTTCCAAAAGCAAATTACTAAAACCAACAATGGCATTAAGCGGGGTTCTTATTTCATGCGACATATTGGATAAAAACTCCGTTTTAGCGCGATTGGCTTTATCGGCTTGTTCCCTGGCAATATTAAGTTGTTCAATCATTTTAACATCGGGATTTTCAATAGTATGATACATTAAAACTGATACAAAAGTTTCAATATATGTCATTAATAAAATACTGGGATTAAATTTTTGGAAAATCATTGCCACCAACCCTAAATTTAGAAAAACAAATAAGGGAATATATTTTTTATTTTTAGAATTTTTTATATTCTTTAATAAGCAATAAACCATTATTATTACCAAAACAAAGGACATCATATAAGTAAAATCTACACTTGCACCTGCCGTATACCTAGTTTGAAAATTATTTTCAATTATTAGATTAATCGGTAAAACAAAAATCATACTTACCGAAAATAGCCAAAATATCGTCGATACTATAATCCCCATTTTGGCTCTTTTATGCATCTTTTCTAAAGGAGTTGAAATATAATAAACATAAATCGTAAAAAGTAAGGCCCACGTTATTATATAAACTAAATATAACTTTAAAATTAAAGTGCTTAAAAATGGATTAGTTTTACTAATATAGGCTGCTACAGTACATAATATTTCAACAATTAATCCAATTAAGTTAGTGATAATTAAATAACCATATAATTTTGTTTCGACTGTTTTATAATGTTCTTTTGTAAAAAACAAAAGAACAATTAAGATGCTAAATAATAATGCACTAACTGGGAAAAAAATGCCAGTTCCCATACTAATCACCTCTTACAATAAACATTATAAATTTAATATAAATTTTTTAAATATATTACTTTATTTTTTTAATTTTAATTCCATTAAAGCTTCTTCTTTAGCTTTTTGTTCTAAATATGCAATATCAATTTTATCGCCTTTTTCAGCACTTCGTGGTAGCTTTTCAATTAATTCAATGCTTGTAGGAATTTCAAAAGGTTTTAATTGAACAACTTCCCCATTTATATCGACCATTTGTTTAGTAAAACAATCTTTTAAATAGGTTATAAAACTTTCCATATCAGTAACTTCTTTAGTTGGAACAATATATACTTTGCAAGTATATAAATTTTCACTATCTGGTTTTGGTACAGCTATACAACTTTCGACACCTTTAATTAAAGATATAATTTTTTGAACACGTTCTAAATAAATTTTATTTAAATCACCATTAATGTAAAAACGCGATGCTCTACCAGTTATCGTAAAATAACCATCTTCATCTAAAATTCCCATCATTCCCGTATGAATATATTCTCGATTGTGATATCTAAACTTTGCCGCTTCCGTTAAAGTTTTAGCATTATAATATTCTCTAAATATATGTTTGCCACTAATACATAATTCCCCTTCTTTACCGTAGGCCAACTCTTCTTTAGTATCGGGATCGATTACTATTGGCTTTGTTCCTGTCAAAACTTTACCAACAGTCCCCGCGCGATATGGTATTCCTACAGAATTTGTACTTGCACCCACACTTTCAGCATTTCCCGAACCATTGCAAATTTCCACTTGAGCGTTATGTTCTGCAAAAAATTGTTGAGCTTCTTTTATTTCTTTATCAAATAAGAAATCACCACCAGAAATAAAGACTTTCGTCTTAGATAAATCTTGACCTTGAGGAATATTGCGCTTTGTTAATTCCAAAAATGCCGGACTACCAAATACATAATTAGGATTTTTAGCATAATAATATTTTATATTATCATTATTTAAAGTTGGCGCTAATATTACTTGCATACCGCATAATAAAGACATTAAAGTAGATGTGCAAAAACCATATGGATAGGAAAAAGGCACAACAACCAAGCTTTTAGTTGTTTCATCAACTTCAATATGACTAGAATTTTTCATATATATTCCTGATGCTAAAATATTTTCATTCGTTATAACGACACTTTTAGGAATACCTGTGGTACCACTAGTAAATAAAATTAAAGCATCATCTTTACCACTACCTAAACTAAATTTTTTCCCTTTTTGATATTCTGAAATAAATCCTAATTCTCTAAACGAAATATCCTTACGATAACCAGTATTTTGCGAACTATAAAAATCCATTTTAGTAATGTCACTAGAATCTAGATTGATAATATTTTGAATATTTGTCTTTTTCCTTAAATTTTCATTATAATCATTACCCTTATTTAAATGAATAAAAAGAGGACTTTTAAATTCATTTAAATAATAAATCTCTTGTTCAATAGTAGATTGGGGATTTAAAAAAGTAACAACAGCACCAAGACGATTAGCAGCACAAAAGGATGCGATAGCGTGATATACATTAGTTAAAGAAATACTGATAATATCTCCTTTTTTTATTCCCAATTCTTTAAAAGCTTTCGAAAACATAAAAGCATCATCAATTAATTTTTGATATGCAACCTCTAAATTTAAACAATTAACAGCTATTTTACTGCGATTATTTAAACTCATAATTTTTAAAACATTATAAAAGTTAACACTTGGTATTATAGGATGCCGATGTGTAAATTTTTCATTCCTTTCATGATACATACTACTTGGATATTTTTCTTCTTTTACCATAATTTCCTCCCTTATCTTAATTTCACTATAAACCAAAAAATCCTAATTTTCAATATTACTTTACACATATTGTATCAAATATGATACAATATGTGTGGTGATATAATGGACTATGATATAAACTATATTGAAACAACTTATAATCCTGAGGAATTAAATGAAATATTTATTAAAGAGTTTATCAGCTTTCGAAAAGAAAATAATTTAACTCAAGAACTATTTTCTCGATATTCTAAGGTAACCAGAACTAAAATTGCGCGAATAGAAAATGGTAGTAGTTCTCCTACTATAAAATCTATGTTAAGTATCTTAGGACCCATAGGTTATACTCTAAAAATAGAAAAAGTTGCAAAAAGAAAATAATTGCAACTTTTTAATTACCCCCAAATCTTCGATTCCGTTTAAGAAAAGTAGTTAAAATTTCTTCCAATTCTTTTTCATTAAAATCTGGAAAATAAGTATTGGTAAAGAATAGTTCAGCATAGGATGCTTGAAATAGCATAAAATTACTTAAACGCATCTCTCCACCAGTACGAATAACTAAATCTAATGGTGGTAAATCTTGATACAAATTCTTTTGAATAAATACTGGATCAATTGTATCCAAAGATATTTCTTTATTTATATACATTTGACAAATTCTTTTAGTAGTATCAGCTATTTCAAATTGACTACCATAATTTAAACAAATATTTAATATACATCCCGTATTATCTTTAGTTTCATTAGTAATAGTTTGCATAGATAACCATACTTCATCTTTTAAAGGTTCTTTTCTACCAGAAAATATTACTTTAATATTTTCTTTTTTTAAAGTATTAAATTCTGTTTTAAATAATTGAATAAAAAGATCCATTAAATAATTAACTTCATTTTCTTCTCTTTTAAAATTTTCCGTCGAAAAAGCATATAAAGATAAATATTTTATTCCTCTTTTATTTAAATAAATGCATAATTTTTTTAAAGTTTTAGCCCCTTCTTTATGACCTTCACTTCTCTTTAAACCCCTTTTTGTTGCCCATCGACCGTTACCATCCATTATTATCCCTATATGAATTGGTAAATTCAAATCATTCATAATTACCTCACTACTTAAATTATACCTAAATATAGCAAAAAAACAAGACTTCCCTAATGCTGTGATATAAATATCCTGTTTTTATTTTTTTGTTATCATAAAACGAAAGAACTTCATCAAATGATGAAGCCTCCAAGTACCTAAGCAACATCTAACACATATGGGTCACTGGCTGTGCCAGTTCCCCTTTTATATGTTGCACTAGATTCGAGATAAAAGGTTGGGCGGACCACACGCGCACTCTCACCGACGTAGTAGTAGTCGTCGACAAGACCGGAAGCATTCACACGGAACGCAGCGACAGGAATGTCACGGTCGTTATTTATGGTTATTAACCATTCCCATAAGCCCATATATAACCAGTTACTATCTGTTGCTGATCGATAATCATTATTTTCTTGCGTTTTTGGAAAACTTCCGGCTGGATTTTCTTCTTTATCATATTTGTTTGTGTTCATTTCATAATTCCATTTTCCTGTATATGGTTGTTTGTTCCAATTATTTGGTATTGCTCCATATAAGTAATCACTTACATATAGTAATCCTATATATTCAGAATCTGTTTTTTGATCCTCTTGGGCATCTATTCCTAGTTCATTATTATATACTGTTTTGACATCTTGGGCTATAGCTATATTAGCCCATTTGGCATTTTTATTTCCATATACCCATTCGTGTTTTTTTATTAAATTTCGATATGTTTCTTCTATTTTGTTATAGTAATTAGTATTTAAATGAATTTTATTTAATAATGAGGTTTCCCAATTGGCTGCTGTTGTATTATTTCCATTTTCTTGCCAACAATACCTATCTACTTGGGGAAGACTACCTTTATATCTATGCGTAAATGCATCTTTTTCTTCATTACTACCTTGAGATTTTTGATATGCATATACTCTAGAATAAGAGCCATTCTTTACGGGATCTACCTCACCAGTAGGTGTTGTTGTTCCTTCTCCTAATAATTCTTTATTAGCATAATCTGCTTTTACTACTTTTAT
>CANPXQ010000013.1 GCA_947586295.1 uncultured Bacilli bacterium | reverse complement strand
AGCATGTTTACTACTAGAAGATCACCGAAGACTTTCTTCATCTTCCTTACCACCTACTGTCGAAGTATGACCAGTTCGATTTTCATCATTAGCATTTAGACAAGTTTCTTGAGTAAATTTTGAACCTGTATAGGAGTTATAACTTTGATAAACACAATCTTTTCTTTCACTAGTTGGAGGATTCCATTTATATTCATCCCCACATTTATAACATCCTTCACTTTCTACTACATATCCACCACTATCACTAGATGCCTCTTCTTTTTGTTTTTCCTGTTCTATTTTAGCCGTTTGTTTATAGCCCGCACAATCACTAGCGAAAGGTCTTAATAAACACGCTTGACAAGCATCAGCTTTCGCTATATAAACGGAAGCATTTTTGATTAATTTAAATAGAGTACTAATTAAAAGAGGAACAAAAAAGATTACAATACCAATAATTATCCGCGTAATTAAAGCTTTAGCCGCAGCATTTATAGTATCATCTTTACTAGATGTAATAGCTTTTACAAAATCCATTACCCCCAAAATAATTATTATTATAGGAATAAGTACTTTAATAATAAACAATACATATCCGGCCAATTGCCAAATTCTGGAAGTAGCTACGCAAAAATCCGTCAATTTAATCACCTACTAATTTATTCTATCATAAATAAAAAAAGAATTTAAGCCTTTTTATTATTAAATTCTTTATTTTTGACAAAATCTTGATTAATAGAAGTATATTTAGTATCTAAATTAATTTCTCTTCTTAAATTAGAGGCAAAATTATATCCATAGGGATTATTATATTCCATTTTTAATCTTTCTAAACGATTTTTATTTGATACATCATAACTTTTATAATAGTAGTCTCTAGCTTGCATTATCTTCACCACTATTATTATTGCCTTTTTTTTCTTTTTCTATACTTATAATATATCTTGATATTTTGCTTCTTCTTTTAAAGGAACATAAATGATTTCCTCATTTAATATGGCTTCTTTAATTAATGCTTCATAATCAATTAATTTTTCATATTCACAAGCTTTTTTTAAGGAGGGATTAATTACCGGGTGTTGAGGCACAAACACTGTACAACAGTCTTCATATGGTAATATACTTGTTTCATAACTACCAATATTTTTAGCCATATCTATTATTTGTAATTTATCATAACAAGCCACAGGTCTTATAACAGGCATATTCACAACTGCATTAATACAATTCATACTAGTTAATGTTTGACTAGCAACCTGGCCAATACTTTCACCATTAATTAAAACTAAACATTTATTTTTTAACGCTATTTGTTCGCTTATCCGATACATCATTCGCCGCATAATAGTTATTAAATAATCATTAGGAATATTTTTTAAAATAGCTTCTTGAATAGCTGTAAAATTAACAATATGAACTTTTATTTTCGCACTATATTCGGAAAGAATAGTTGCTAAAGCTAGAACTTTATTTTTGGCATTTTCACTTGTATGGGGAGGACTTTCAAAATATATTGCTTCTAACATAATACCTCTTTTAGCTGCTAAAAATCCCGCCACAGGAGAATCAATACCTCCACTTAACATCAGTAATCCCTTACCTAATGTTCCTACAGGATAACCCCCTAACCCTTTAATTTTCATATCATAATATAATATTTCTTTTTGTCTAATTTCAATATTAAAAATAACTTCCGGATTTAAAACATCTACTTTTACTTTTTTATTATCCAAAATATAAGAACCTATTAGATTATTAAGTTCCATACTTTTATAAGGATATTTTTTATTACTTCTTTTCGTATTAATTTTAAAAGTTTTAAAATCTTTTGCCTCTAAAAGTTTTAACGTATTTTCTTTTAAAGCATCTAAAGTAAAATCTAAATCTTTATATCCCACTATTATTTCGTGTATCCCAAATATCTTTTTTAATTTAGCTACTACCTTAGGAATACTTTCTTCTTGTACTTCAATAAACATTCTTCCAATATCTAAAGATATATTTACCTCTTCATCAATTAAAACTTCTTTAATATTATTTTTTAAAGTATTTAAAAAATAACCAATATTATCTTTTTTAGTAGATAACTCACCATATTTTATAATAATAATTTTTTGCATAATACTCCCTTATTTTAAATTACTTAATTTTGAATATTCTTCATCAAATATTTGTAAGAAACGATTTACTTCATCCGTTGTTGTTAAAGAAGATAAACTGATTCTAATAGTGTGCTTAGCTCTATTTAAATCATTATAAATAGCCATAACACTAGTCGATAATTCTTTACTACTGCAAGCTGTATTAGTACTAACATAAACTTCTTTTTTCTCTAAAGCATAAACAAAAGGTTCACTCATAACATCCATTAGACTAATATTTAAGATGTGCGGAATAGAATAATTAGTTTTATTTATTAAAATATGGGGATATTTTTTTAAATGATTAACAATTTTATCATTTAAAAGTGTAATAAATCGTTCTTTTTTTTCTAAATCATTATTAGCGAGACGAATTGCTTTAGAAAAAGCAGCTATAAGAGGTAAAGATGGGGTCCCCGGACGATAATTATTTTCTTCTTTACTGGTTCCATATATTAAAGGTACCATATCAACATTACTATTTTTATATAATAAACCTATGCCTTTAGGTCCATATATTTTATGAGCAGAAATACTAGCGAGATCAACATCGTGTAAATTAACACTTACTTTACCTATTGCTTGCGTCATATCGGAATGAAATATTGTTCCAAAATTTTCTTTTTTAATTATTTGACGGATCATTTTTAAAGGTTGCCGAATACCTACTTCACTATTTACTGCACAAATACTAACTAATATTGTTTCTTTGCGAACTAATTTTTTTAAATCATCAAAATCAATTAATCCTTCAGCCGTATTTTTAACATAACTTATCTCAAAACCCAAGGTTTCTAAATGATTACAAATACTATATATTGAAGGATGTTCTAATTTTGAAACAATTATATGATTGCCTTTTTTGCGATTCGCTAGGGCAACCCCAATAAGAGCCATATTATTGCTTTCCGTAGCTCCCGAGGTATAAATTAATTCATTAGGCGAAACATTAAATATATTAGCAATTTGGTTAGTAGCACTATTTAATAAATCTCTCGATTTTCTCCCTAAAGAATGAATAGAATTAGCATTACCAATATATTCTTTCGTCACTTTATTAATTGTATCTAATACTTCATAGGCTACAGGAGTTGTAGCACAATAATCTAAATATATCATAATACCTCCTATCCTTGATATTCATTTAATAAACGCTTATATATACCTGGTTCAATAATATTAATAGCATTAATAGCGTTTTCTAAACTAGCGTGAAAATTACCTTTATTAAATAAATTTTCCGCTTTAGTTAAACCAAAATCAACATCTTTATTAGTTATCCGATAACGATTACCATATACGATTGCTGCCTCAGCCATCTTAGCCGTTTTAATAGTTTCATTAACCGTATTATAAACTTTTAAAACTAAATCCCTTCCGGTATCTACCCTTAAATTTAAGGTTTTAATAGATATCGGCCGACTATTTAAAACATTAGTCATCTCGTTTATGGCTTCCATTGCTTCACTTAATTCTATATAATAATTTTTAGGTACAACTGGTAATTTAAAGGAACGAAATTTTTCTTTAGTTTGATTTAAGATCTTTTTAATTTCTTCTAATTGTTCCCGAGCTCGAATTTCATCTTCTTTTAAATTACTCAAACTTTTTAAAGCATTATTTAATTTTTCTTCAGTTTTCACTAATCTATTATTAATTATTTCCATTTCTTTAGCGAGTTTGGAAAAAGATAAAATTTTGCTGCGCCCAATATCAATTATTTTATCATAACTAGAATGAATGCTAGCGATTTCTTCTTTTATTTCACTAATAAGAGCTACTTCATCATCATCTAAATCATAACTATATTTTAAATCATCTATTTTTTTATAAAGTTCATTATTTACTTTTTCTAAACGGGTGGTTTTAATAATTATCGAACGAGAAAAATCTTCATATATTCTTTTGGAAATTTTTTCATTATCAAAATCATTATATAAAGAATCAAAATAATCATGCATTGTTTTTAATTCAAATAAAGAATCTTCTAAATTTAAAACATTTAATCTTTGAAAAATATCGGTTATTTTCTTATTCGCTTCTTCAATATTATAATCAATATTTAAATATTCTAAGTTGTACCCTTCTTTTTCCATTTGACTACTAATTTTTTTAATATCTTCGATCTTACTCGGAATTAAATTTTTGCCGAGTAAAACTACTGGTTTAGTTTCTTCAATAACAACTTTTAAGTTTTCAATAATATCGGCAATCGCTTTAACTATCTTTCCGACTTCAGTATAAGCATTTTGATCCATATTGCGTTCAAAAGCATTAAATAATTTATCGACATTTTCAAATTGAAGTTCCACTGGTACCTTAACAATTTTATAATCATCTTCATTATCGTGATATTCTTGCATAATTTGCCGATATTCCGCTTTCAATTTGGTAATTATTTCACGATTTTTTTCTTCACTTAAAGTTAGTTCTTTAATTTCCTCTAACAAAAAATCCGCCTTCGTTTTTAAAGCATTTAAATCATAATCCGTTTTTAATAAAAGACTTTTTAATCCTTTTAAATCATTATCCATAAATAATTCATCTATTTCATTTATAGCATCAGTTATTTTTGGTAAATCCTTATCTTTAATAGTTTTAAAACGATTTTGCCATTCTTTATATTTGGCCTTTAATTCTTCATTATTAACTAAAGCTTCTACTTTATTTAATTCACTCATCATACTAGCGGATATAATTAAATTTTTTTCCGTTTCTAATTTTTCAATTTCTTTTTTATATTTTTTCTTTTCATTTCTTTTCATTAAATATAATACTAAACCTACAATAGCAAGAGAAATAAAATAGTATGCTACTGAAAGTATCAGAAAAGTTGTTCTTCCCATAATCCTTCACCTTATATAATAAGTTTACCATAGTTTAGATAATTTTTAAATCCTTAATTGCGGTTTTACCCTACTTTTTTATTTGACATAAGCATAAGATTTAGATATAATACTCGTGCAAGTTATTTAGGCAGAACTATTATAATTTGTAATGTGTTTGGTGAAATAAATAAAGTATCTATTGCCTATAGAAAAATTATTCCAAACTCCCTATAAATTAGTAATAGGACGATAAATATTTTGCAAATAAAATGAAAGGAGATTTTATGGCAAGATATACGGGACCCGCTAATAAAGTATCTCGAAGATTAAACTTTTCAACTTTGGAAAATGGCAAAGACTTAAAAAGAGCTTATGCTCCTGGACAACACGGCCAAGACCGAAGAAAGAAATTAAGTGAATATGGTATCCAATTACAAGAAAAACAAAAAGTTAGATACTTATATGGCTTAACTGAAAAACAATTTAAAAAAGTTTTTGAAAAGGCTTCTAAAATGAAAGGTACTGCGGGAGAAAATTTACTTAAATTATTAGAAAGTCGTTTAGATAATATGGTATATCGCTTAGGAATGGCGCGGACAAGAAGAAGTGCTCGACAAATTGTTAACCACGGACATATTCTGGTAAATGGTAAAAAATGTGATATTCCATCTTATACTACTAAAGTTGGCGATATTATTTCCGTTAAAGAAAATTCTTTACACCATCCAGCTATTATAGATGCTTTAGAACAAAATGCCGCTGTACCAGCTTATTTAGAAATGGATAAGAATTCTTTAACTGGTAAATATAAAAGAACTCCCGAAAGAAGTGAACTTAATTCGGAAGTTAATGAACAACTTATTGTCGAATTTTATAACCGTTAAAATTAAACTGTATCGAAAATTGATACAGTTTTTTATTTTAAAGGATTTACTATCATTGTGGCTTTACTTTGATTATGCGTTATTATATCCATTATTTCAAGCATTTTATCTACATTAATTTGATTAAATAGTTCCGAAAAATTATCTACAATATGATTATTTACAATAATATCACTCATTATTTGATCATTAACTTCCGTAATATCATCATACTTTAAAATTAAATTGGCTATTTCGGCTTTTTTCTTACGTAAAAAATCTTTTTTATCTAAATTATTATTTTGCATTTGCTTATCAATAGCTTTCTCTACTTCTTCATAATAATCCGTTAAAGCATAAAAACTTAAAACTACATAATCATCAATTATTGTAAATTTACCATTAAATGATGTAACTAATTCCTTTTCTCTTAAAAATTCTCGAAAATTAGAAGTCGAACCAAAATTCATTTGACCTAAAATATATAAATATATTAATAATTCTTGATCCGCAATATTTTTAAATTTATTACGAGGAATTTTTAAAGCATACCGAAATAAAGAGCTAGTAACATTTAACTTTAGACTACTATGTTTTTTTACCACCATTTTATCTTCTTTCGCTTTTATAACTTTTGGTTTAATAAATTCTTTAAATTCTTTTGTTTTTAAATTATCTTCGACAGTTTTAACTATTTCATATGGGGAAACATTTCCCGTTACAATTAAATACATATTTTCAGGATGATAAAAAGCTTCATAAACATTTAAAACATCATCTATTGTAATGCTATTAATATCTTCTGGTAAACCAGTTATTTCATTGCGAAAATTACTTTTAGAAAATATTTGTTTATAAAATTCATAAAAACTAACATTATAAGGATCATCTATTCCCATATTAGCTTCTTCAACAATAATACCTTTTTCTTTATTAACCATACTTTTAGTAAAATAAGGATTATAAACAAAATCTAATAAAGTATTTAAGTTTTCAATAACATTATTTAAAGCATATACTGTATAACTAGTTACTCTAAAAGACGTAAAAGCATTAGCCTCCCCACCTATTTTTTTAAACAAATCGTGAGCCGTTACATCTTTATCAACATTAAATTTTATATGTTCTAAAAAATGAGCTGTTCCTTTAGGTACTTTATATGTTTTATTATTTACTTTAAAGTGGGTATGAATTGAACCATAGGGTACTGTTAAAGTCATATAAGTACTTTTTATTTTATTATTGACCCAAATATATACTCTTAAACCTTCTTTCGTTTTATGCTCATATACTTTTTCATTTAATCCTTTTAATTCAATTTCTTTCATTCTTGTTCCTTCCCTTCTAAGACAAAAATGGTATTAATTTTTAATTTTTTCGCTACTTTAATAATTTCTTCTTTAGTTACTTTTTTTAATAATTCAATTCTTTGTTCAATTAAAGGTAAATCATCAACAATATGAAAAACATAATTATTTAATAAAGATATTTCATTATCACTTGCCATATTTAAAGACATTTCATAATTATTTATAGCATTATTAATATCTTCATCGCTAAATTTACCCATTTTCATATTTCTTAAAACTTTTTTGATTAAATGAATAGCCTTAGTTTTATTTTTACCATCTAAAGCTACGTGAATAAGTAATAGTCCATCATATTTTAAATACATACTATTAATCGCATAACAATAAGAATTCTTTTCTCTTATTTCTTGATATAATTTACTAGTTATACCCCCACTACCTAATATATAATTAAAGATATTAAAGACGATATTTCTTTCATATTTATTTAATGGGCCAACATTAAATAATAAATTTAAATTAGTTTGGACAAATTCACTAGGTTCTTTTTTTTCAAGTACTTTTTTTCTTATTTTATTATTTACATCAATTATTAAATTATTTTTATTAATTACCCTCTTTTTAAAACTTTCTTTTATTACTTTAACGACATAATCCATATCTAGATTGCCAATTACAAATATATCACATACATTTTCTTTTAATAATTTTTTATAATGTTCATATAAACTTGATGGCGTAATCGCTTTTATTTCTTCAACTGTACCTGTAGGGTTATAACTTGATGGAGTATCTAGTGATTCTAAAGTTTTATTAACACTTAACCTAAAAGCATCTTCCATAACACTTTTAACTTCTAATATATTTCTTTTTTGACAGATATTAAAAGTTAAATTATCAAATTCATTATTAGTTACATTAGGATTTTGAATTAAAAGAAAAGGTAATTTTAAAACTTTTTCTAAATAATCTTGTTCTTCAATATATTCTGGAGATATAAAATCCAAAATAAAATTAGTCATTGTAATTTGACCCGTTTTAGAAACTAAACCATAAAAAGAAGTTTTATATAAATCTTCTAAATAAAGTAATAACTCTTGACGAGTTTTAAAATCATTATTATTTTCACTTAATATATCTACTAATAAAGCGTCTTTTGCTAGATCTTCTTTTTTTACCGGTTTACGAAAGACAATTTCTAAATGACAAGTTTTAAAATTATCTGTTTTTATTGTATGTATATTATAAGAATTACAATTATAGGTTTTGTATGTCATTATGCACCTCTTTTCTATTATGTTTAGTTTTTGAAATTTTATTATATTCTTTTAAAAAGAAATCATCAGTCATTCCGGCAATATAATCAATTACAATTCGTTCATAAGTATTTTTTTGATATTTTTCGTTCATTGCTAAATAGTATTTAACTATTTTGGTATTTTTATTAAAACTATTTAAATCTAATAAATATTTATTAAATAATGTTTTAAACATTTTTTTAATATGATCTTTTTCTCTTACAGTATACGCTTTACTATAAATATATTGATAATTAAAAGCTTTTAATTTATTTATAGCATCATATATTTTAGGACTTAAAAGAATATAATTTTTATCTTTACTATTAGTTATAATATCTTTTATAATTGTGGCAATTATTTCTCTATTTTTAGTACCTAAAGTTTTTCTTATATCTTCCGGTATATCTGTTTCTTTAATTAATTTTAAACGAATGGCATCTTCAATATCTTTACCTAAATAAGCAATAAGATCACTAATTCGAACTACACAACCTTCTAAAGTCATTGGTTGAATTTTTAAATTTATACTCTTATCAACATAAGATTTTTCATATTCATCTAAAAATTCTTTTAAAGTTTTGGTTTTTGGTTCATACTTTCCTTTTAATATTTCCCCATTGTGAGCCAAAATAGCATCCATTACTTGCAACGTAATATTTAATCCTTGGCCGTGATTTTCAATATCTTTAAGAATTCTAACACTTTGAACATTATGATTAAAAAAACCTTCATTGTGTTTAAGACTTAATTCATTTAAAAAAGCTTCTCCGACGTGACCAAAAGGACAATGCCCTAAATCGTGGCCTAAAGATGCAGCCTCGATTAAATCTTCATTTAAACCTAAAGCTCGGGCAATAGTTCGAGCAATCTTACTTACATAAAGAATATGTGTAATTCTTTTTGTTAAATAGTCTTTTTTTTGATAGGTAAAAACTTGAGTTTTATCTAAATAACGGGAAAACGCTAAAGAATAGATTATTCTATCGGCGTCATGAAAAAAAGGAGGGCGAAAATCAAAATCCTCTTTTTGAATATAAATTGCCTCTTTATCTTGACAAGCATAAATAGAAGAATAATTATGAATCATTATATTCACCACCTTTTTCTATAGTAACACAATATTTATTCTTTTGTTAAAGAAAAAGTTAAAAACTTTTTAGGTATAGGAATACTTATTTCTAGAACTTCTTTAGTTATAGGATGAATAAAGCTAATATAACAAGCTTGTAAAGCTAACATATTTATAGGATTAGTCTTAGCTTTATATTTTTTATCACCAGCAATAGGATTTCCAATATGACTTAATTGAACCCTTATTTGATTTTGTCTACCAGTTTCAATATTTATTTTTAACAGACTATAATTATTAAACGTTTTCATTACTTCATAATTGGTAATGGCTTTTTTACCTTTATTACTTACATATACTAATAATGATTTAGAAATTTTTAAATAATTTATTAAGCGATCTTTATTTTTAGGTAATTTTCCTTCAACAATAGCAATATATTCTCTTTTTACTTTATCCCAATTAGCTTGTAGTTCTTTCTTTACTAATTCGTCTTTGGCAAAAACTATAATTCCTTGCGTATCTTTATCTAAACGATGGACAATAAAAACTTTATTATTTTTATTTTTCTTTTTGAGATAATCATAAACTAAAGAATATAAACTTCTTTTATCATTAGCACTAGCAATAGTTAACATTTTACTAGGTTTATTAACAATTAATAAGTATTTATCTTCATATAATATATCTAATTTTTTCATAATTAAATTTTACTAAATTTAAGTTTAAAAGTCTATTAAAAAAAGAAATAAAGGCTTTCCTTTATTTCAATAACTTTTTCGTGGCAACTCCTAAGCTTCCTGCTACTAAAAACAATATTACATAACTTAATACACCATCAAAAGTATTAGGGTTTTTAGTTGGGGTATCATCTTTATCTTTTTCTTCATCAACAACGGCTTTTTCAATTAATTTTAAATTTTTAATTGCAGTTTCTAATTTATTTACAACTTCATCTATTTGGCTTTGTTCATTACTTTTTAAATCTTTCGCTAGCTTTTGAGCTTCATCAATTACTTCTTGTAAAGCTTTTAGACTTTCTTCAGTATATTTTGTTGTTTCTTTTACTTCCTTTAAAGCTTCTTCTAATAAAGTATTATATTCTTCATAATCAGCATCAGTTATAGCTTCACCTTCAGAAGTTAATTCAAAATCTTCCGCTAGATATTTTGTAACATTTGCTCTAGCTTCCGCATTAGGGAAGTTTCCACCCATTACAGTTATATCTGAATAATTTTCTAAAGCTACTTTAGCAGCATTACCGTGAAATACTTTTTTACTATCAAATGTTCCACCAGTAACTTTAATATTACCAACGCCATCTCCATCAGCATCATCAACATTTGATATTAAAGAATAGGCTCCTTCTTTAGTTGCTTTAAAATTACCACCAGATATTTCTAAATCTTTATCATTTAATATAACCGTAAATAAATCACCTTGAACAAATTCGCCACCTTTAATTACCGCACTTCCTTTATTGGTAATACCATAAGCAAAGTTAATTTTTGTTTCTATTTTACCATCGATAAATTCTAAAGCCCCAGTGTTATATATACCTGTAGCTTTTTGAGCATCAGCTCCCTTGGTAACTAAAATTATACCTTTTTCAAAAATTAATGTTCCTTCATTATTAATAACAGGAGCATAACTACTACCATTATTTGTAGCACTATCTCTATAAGTGATAACCCCCGTACCAACAGAGTCTTTAATTGTCAACTTACCACTATCCTTAACGTAAATTGCGGAATTAGCATCATCTTCACTTGTAAACTTAAAGCCTTTCAAATCAATAACAGCATCTTCTCCAGCTTCAATCTCTAAATCTAACGCCGTTTCCTTTTTTAAAATATAAACCCCATTTTCATCTTGCTCTGCAAAATCCTTTTCCACTAGATCAGCAATAGCAGAAGCATTTACACTAGCAATTAAACCAAAAGAACCAACAGCTAATGTCATCATTTTTAATATTTTATTTTTCATATTCAACCTCTTTCTGAAAATTCTTACTATAGGTTTAGTACTAACTTTCAAATTCATCTTAACATCAATAATTTTGTTTTACAATACTTTTTAAAATTAAAATGTAAAGTTTGACAAACAATTATTAATTTTACATTTTAAACAAAAAAATAGAACTTTTTTTGTAAAGTTCTATTTTAAAGCTTCACGAAGGGTAATACCCGTTATTCCTAAAGCTCCAATTGCTAAAATTATATAACATATAAAGCCATCAAAAGTATTAGGATTTTTAGGTGGTGTATCATCTTTAGATGTGTCTTCCTTATCTTTATCTTCTTCTTTTTCTTCATCAACTACTTCTTTTTCAATTAATTTTAACCCATTAATAGCGGCTTTTAATTTACTTACAACATCATCTATTTGACTTTGTTCATTACTTTTTAATTCCATAGACAATCTTTTAGCATTATTAATAACTGATTGTAAGGCTTTTATACTTTCTTCCGTATATTTAGAAGTTTCTTCTACTTTACTTAATGCTTCCTTTAATACAGCATTATATTCTTCGTAATTAGCATCCGTTACAACTTCTCCCGTTTCCGTTATTTCATAATTTTCTTCATCAATATAATTTTTTACTTTTTCACTTAAGGCTACTGGATATTTACCACCAGTTAAAACAATATCCTTATTAGCACCTACACTTTTATGGAACAATTTAGTTATATGGCTATCACTAAAATCTCCATTTGTAATTTGAAGAGTAGGATTTACATTATCTTTATTCGTTATTAAGGAAAAATGTGAAACATCGGCAGCAACAGTAAATTTTCCATCGTTAATAGTTAAATTTTTAGCATTATCAATTATAGAATAATTCTTACCTTGTAAAAAGGTTCCACCATTAATAGTGGCATTACCTTCATTAGTAATTCCCCAAGCATAATCTTCACTTGTTTTAATTAAGCCACCTTCAACATATAAAGCACCACTGGCACTATTTAAAATTCCCGTAGCATTAGCATCAGTCGCTCCTTTATTAACATCAATTGTTCCACTTTCAAAAATAAGGGTTCCGGCATTGGAAATTAAAGGGGCATAAGCTTTTGAAGTTCCCACTACAGCTTCGGCATTAGCCTTATAAGTAAAAGTTCCACCATTACCGCTATCCATAATCGTTAATTTTGCCCCACTAGGAATAGAAATTGCAGAAGACTGAGGATCATAATTAGTCCATTTATTACCTGCTAAATCAATCGTTACTGTTTGCCCTGCTTCAATTACTAAATCTTCATCAGCATCCCCAATTAACACTAATTTATAAACTTTTGCATCCGCATCAATTACTTGTAAAGTAACATTACTTCCTTCATAATCAATTTTACCTTCAGCTCCACTACCGGTTCCTAATATTTTTACCGCGTTAGTACTTGCCATTAAGCCAAAAGAACTTATCGCTAAAACGATTAATCCTAATATTTTCTTTTTCATATCTTACCTCTTTCTATTTTCTTAATCGTACCATAGCACCTATTTACTTTCAACAATTCTCACATTAAAAAAATGTAAAATATTATATTTTTACAATATTTTACATTTAATATAGAAAACAGATGTCTAGCCAAATGGCGTAGCATCTAGTATCAAATAGGTGTTACCTAACCGGTAACATACTTATATGTATACTTTTTATTTTTTCCAACATTTACTTTACTTCACCAATTATTGTAATTCTAATTTATATGGATTAGTTTTACTACCTTCACCTTCTGTTAGTGTTACTCGAGAATCTAGATAGAAAGACGGA
>CANPXQ010000012.1 GCA_947586295.1 uncultured Bacilli bacterium | reverse complement strand
GATAAAGTTTGTTATAGTGAAGAAGATAATCAAACCAAAATTAATTGTACCGAAGAAGATCTAATATATAAAGATGAGATAGGATTAATGTATATATCCGATTATATGTATGGAGCAGATAGTAAATACTGGAATTTACAAGATTGCAATTCAAGAAACCAACAAGCACCATATGGAGACTATCGAGATACAGTAGGTAGTGATTGGCTATTTAATAATTTTGAATGGCTAGTTTCGCGCGGTTCTGACGGTGGCATCAGTGCGTTCTATGTGGGTTCCGATGTTTACGTTTACGACGACTTTGTCGTTTTTGATGGAAGTGCTGCCTCTGTGCGTCCTACCTTCTATATCTCCTCTGATGTAACATTAACATCTGGGGAAGGTACTGTATCTAATCCTTATAAATTAGAATTAGCATAATGAATTAGAAAAAATCTTTTTTTCTTTTTCTTTGAAATAATTTTATGAAAAAATATTGCTTGTGAGCTTTCAATATAGTATAATTATTAAAGAATAAAGGATTGTGTGATACTATGTTTAGAGATTTCGATTATGAAAATAAACCGGTTGTTGATATAGTTAATGAAATGATAATTGATGCTATAAATCATAATGCATCCGATATTCATTTTGACCCTACAGAAGATGAATTAAATGTACGGATTAGAATAGATGGGGAACTTTTAGAATATGCTAAAGTGCCTAATTTTGTTAAGAAAAATTTACTTACGAGAATTAAAATAATTAGTGGAATGAATATAACGGAAACTCGTCTTCCTCAAGATGGAGCTATAAAAAATTTAACTGAAGAAATTGATCTAGACCTTCGGGTATCTAGTTTACCTATTGTTGATGGGGAAAAAATAGTTATTCGGATTTTAAACTATAAAATGAGTAGTGAAGGTTTAGAAAATTTAGGTTTAACGGAAAAAAACTTAGAAAAGATAAGAAAATTAATTAGTTTACCTAATGGAATTATTATGGTAGCGGGAGCTACTGGTAGTGGTAAATCAACTACTGTATATGCGGCTTTACAAATATTAAATACAACAGAAAGAAATATTATTACTGTAGAAGACCCTGTAGAAATGAAAATACCTGGTATTAACCAAGTACAAGTAATGAGTGAAATAGGATTAACATTTGGTAATACTTTAAGAAGTATATTAAGACAAGACCCTGATATTATAATGATTGGGGAAATAAGAGATAATGAAACTGCGAGAATAGCTGTAAGAGCGAGTATTACTGGTCATTTAGTTTTATCAACTATCCATACTAATAACTCTTTAACTACAATTGAACGTTTACTAGATATGGATGTTGAAAGATATTTGTTAGGTAGTGCTTTAACTGGTATTATATCGCAAAGATTAGTTAAAAAATTATGCCCTAAATGTCGTATTGAAAGAGATACAACTCCTTATGAAAAAGTTTTATTTAAACAAGCATTAGGTAAGGATGTTGCTAAAATATATAGTCCTAATGGTTGTAGTGAATGTATTCACGGTTATTTAGGTCGTCTAGCAATCCATGAAGTATTAATCATCAATCAAGGAATAAGAGATGCTATTGTAAATAATGCGCCAAAATCGGAATTAAGAAAATTAGTATATAATGAAAGTGATGTAACATCATTATTACAAGACGGACTAGATAAAGTAATTGAAGGTTTAACTAGTATAGATGAAATATTTAGAGTTATTGATGTTGAAGATGATATTGATGAAAATGATATTGAATTAAAAAATGCCTTTATTGGAAAAGTTAACAATGAAGCTTTAAATAATGATATAGAAACTCTTTAAATATAAAAAACGTACCTTTATTGAAGTACGTTTTTCTATTTTTACTCGAATTTTTCCGAGTTTGGTATCTATCTGGTGTCCCCGAGGTGATTCGAACACCTGACCGATCGCTTAGAAGGCGATTGCTCTATCCAGCTGAGCTACGAGGACAACTGCTAGATAAATTATAACTTATTATTTATATTTTTTCAAGGTTAATTGTTTCAATAAATTCATTTTCGATATTAAAGGTTACTTCTTTAACATTATAAGTATCTCTTAAAGATAAACCAATTGAATATTTAACTTCTTCTTGAATTTCTTTATCATTTAAATTGGCAAGTAGATAATTATTAAAACTTAAAGATATACTATTTTCTAATAATTCATAATTTAAAAGATTAGCTGATGCTTGTAAATAACTAATTAAATTCGTATGATAAATAGGTGTACTTTTTAAACTATTAATAATTATTTCTACTTTTTCTGTATCATTATTAGTTATTTGGGTAACTGGTACATAATAATAGTAATCATTATTTTTGCTTAAATAATAAACGGTAGTTTTAGATGTATCTTTAATAGAATCTAAATTATATATTTTGTTAATACCAAAACTTTTATCTAAAGTATTAGGTATTTTTTGCCCCGAATAGGGTAAATGAGTTAATTTTTCATTATCGACGAATATCATTATTTTTTTAATTTCATTTATTTCCGTTAAAGAATAAATAATTGATTCTAAGAGTTTTTCTTCATATTGAGGTGCAACATTTAAAAATTCCTTACTAAAATTTAATTTTAATAAGCCATCTTTTAAATCTAAATTGAGAAGTTTAGTACCTTCAGGGATTATAGCTTTAAAATTTTCAGGAATATAACTTGATTTTTCACCCCCAATAGTTAAAGCTATAATTATTTCTTTAATAATATCGTTTATTTCTTCTTTATTTTTAACAATGGAAGTACGCGCAACATAATCATTTTTATCAATCAAAAAAATAGGCATTTCCACTTCTTTAACATAGGATATAGATTCTTCTAAATAATCTTTATTGGGAAAAAAATAAATAATAAGTAATATAATTAAAGCTAAAGTTGCTAGAATTATTCTTCTATAAGCCGATTTTTTTAACATAAATTCTCCTCAGTAAAAGTATATTTATTTTCATAAAAAAAAAGACCGAAGTCTTTTATTTAAATTGTAATTTCTCCCATTTTTATTAGTTCAACAACTGCTTGGGCTCTTCCTTTTACCCCTAATTTTTGAATGGCATTAGATATGTGATTACGGACAGTCTTTTCACTAATTCCGAGAAAATTAGCAATTTCCTTAGTTGATTTATTTAAAACAAGTAAATCAAAAACTTCTTGTTCTCTTTCTGTTAAAATACTTTTTTTCATATGCACCTCTATCTATAAAATACTTCATAGTATTTTATGAAGTATTATTTTAAAAGGTGCTAATTATGCTTCAAATTTCACTGTTATGTATTTTTGCTTGTCATATAAGGATTGAATCGTTCTAATAATATTATTGGCAATTTCCTTATTATGTTCCTTACTCGAAATAACGATGCTGATACTATCATTTTCCATTTTTACAAAGCAATCATAATTGTATTTTTCTTTAATTAGCTTTTCAATTTTTTCCACTTCTCCTTTAGTTGTATTTAAAGCTTGTAAAGCATCATAAGCATCATTTTTTTCTTCTAAGGTAGCATTTTCATCTAATAAAATATTTTGATAATTTTGCATAGCTTTAAGCATTTCTTCATCTTTGGCTACCCTTAAAGCGACTAGAGCCGATGATGAGTCAATTTCAATTGTCTCTTCTTCCGTATTATTGCCTGCGAGCGTTGCTAGGGCATCATCCGACATTGAGACATAATAAATTCCTAATACTAAAATAAGTGAAAATAAAGTTACAAACCATAAATTTTGTTTATTTATCATTTTTCTCCTCCGAAATCTATTAAAGTATATGAGACAAGTTCTAAAATATTTAAAAAATTTAAAAATTTTTGTGAAAAAAAGGAAATATATAAATGATTGTTAAGATATAAAAGTGAAGGGAGGAAATATGCCGAAAGTATTTGTTACTCGGCAACAGGATTTACAAGATTGCGGAGTTTGCTGTTTAAGTAGTATTATTCGTTATTATGATGGTTATGTTCCAATGGAAAGATTGCGTATTGATACTCATACAACTAAAGATGGTTCAACAGCTTACAATCTCTTAAACGCTGCAAGTAAATACGGTTTTGAAGTACGTGGAGTTAAAATAACGTCTTTAGATGATAATAATATTTTTTTACCCGCTATAGCTCATATGAAATATAAAAATGGGTTAAATCATTTTGTGGTTATATATACTATTACCAAAAATAAAGTAATATTAATGGATCCAGCGAAAGGTAAAGTAAGTATTAACCGCCAAGAGTTTTTAAAAAATTTTTCCCAAATATTACTTATGTTTTATCCCCGGAAAAAAATTATTTATTTACAAAAGGGTAAAAATATCTTTGAAGTTTTAGGAACTATTATTAATAGTGAACGTAAACTTTTTAGTCAGATTATTGTTATTAGTATTATTTTAACGGCTTTAAGTATTATTGGCAGTTATTATTTTAAAATTGGTCTAGACGCCATAAGCGATAATACCTATTTAGATTATTTTAAATTAATAGTTTTAGTATTCGGTGTTATTACCATATTTAAATGTCTTTTCTTTTATATGCGTATATATTTAGAAAATCATTTAAATAAGAACATTGATGTATTTTTACTTTCTGATTTTTTAAATCATTTATATAAAATCCCTTCGCGTAGTATAGGTAGTAGAAGCAGTGGGGAAATTATTTCACGCGTTAGAGAATTAAATAATATTAAATCTTTATATACAGAATTATTTGTTAATTTTCTTTTAGATTTTCTTTTGGCTTTAGTCTCTATCCCTATATTAATATCTATAAGTAGTAAGATGTTCTTAGTTCTTTTCTTCGTAGTTGCTATTTATTTTATTATTGGCTTATTTACTACCAAAACAATTTATCGTAAAGCGTATCAAAATATTACTTTAGAAGAAGAATTTAATAGTTATTTGCTCGAAAGTATAGATACTTATTCGACGGTTAAAAATTTAAATTTAACTAATTATGTTTTAAAAAATGTTGAAGAAAAATTATCTAAGTATTTATATGATAATTACACGTTAAATAATTATTTAAATAATACGGATAGTTTAAAAAATGGCATTAATGAAATTGGTTTTTTTGTAGCTAATACCGTGGGATTATTTTTAATAATTCAGCAACAACTATCAATTACCAGTTTAATTACTTTTAATTCTTTAATGAGTTTTTTCTTAAACCCTTTAAAAAACTTAATAGATATTTTACCTAAATATAATTTTTTTAAAGCAACTTTTGATAAAATAAGTGACTTTATTAATATACCTACTGAAAAATTAGGTAAAAGAACTCCTTTTAATAATTATGCAATTACCGTAGATAACGTAAGTTATAGTTATAATGATTATAATTTAACTTTAAAAAATATCGCGATGAAAATTAAAAAAGGAGAAAAAGTAATGTTTAAGGGAAAGAGTGGTTGTGGTAAAAGTACAATGTGTAATATTTTAATTAAAGAATTTTTAAATTATCAAGGCGAAATATATATTGGTGAAAAAAATTTAAAAGATTATTCGCTTAAAACCATTAGAGATAATATTTTATATGTTTCGCAAAAAGAACAGTTATTTACAGCGAGTATCAAAGATAATATTTTATTGGGAAGAAATATTTCGGAAGAGAAGTTTTTAAGCATATGCAAAATATGTGGTGTAGATAAAATTGTTTTAAAAAAACCTTTTCGTTATGAGACCATCATTACTAATAATGAAGGGTATGTTTCTGGAGGTGAAAGACAAAGAATTGTTTTAGCGCGATCATTATTAAAAGAAGCTAAAATAATTATTTTAGATGAGGTTTTAAGTGAGGTAGATTTTATAAGTGAAAGAAAAATAATTTTAGATCTTAAAAAAAATTATCCTGATAAAACAATTATTTATATTACGCATAAAGCCCAAGAAGATTTATTTGATACGGTAATTAATTTCGAGGCGTTAAAATGATTAATACTTATCAAAGATTATTACATATCAGTTATCATAATTATACTATTATTATTCTTTTGCTTTTAGTTTTAAGTGGTTTAACTTTTTATATCTTTAATCAAGATTTAGAGGATCATTTAAATTTAATAGCGGTAAGTGATGGAAATAATTTATTAGTTCAAGTTCCAATAACATACTCTGATACAATAAAAGGAGCTAAACTAAAAATTAAGAATAAAGATACTTTTTACACTATAGCTTATATAAGCGAATTAAAATATGATGAGACTGCTCAAATAAATTATCAAATATATGCTTTAGAAACTGATAATAAATACGTGGAAAATCAAATCGTTAATGTAAGTTTTTATTATAATAAAGAAAAGATTATTAAGAAAGTTATTCGATTAATAAAGGAGTGATGTTTTTGAGTAATTTAAGTAATAACGAACTTAGTCAAATACAGGGAGGAGGTAAGTATATGCTATGGTGCGTTTTAGGAGGAATAGGCCTATTAATTATTGGAATACTTGATGGTTTATTTAATCCTACTAAATGCAATAGCTAGAAAAAATGAATTTAACTAATAAAGAATTATATGCCGTTATTGGTGGGGCTGTAACTATCAATGCCACATTTATTAACGCTATTTCGCGAATATTTACGACAGTTTTAAAAGTCGGTCAAACAATTGGCACGGTAATTAGAAGAGCTCTAGTTCGTGATTATTGTTAGAATAAGCCCAAATAGGGCTTTTTTCTTTGGAAGAAACATAAAGTTAATTGGGGGCAAATATGCATATAAAAGATAATTTAATTAATTTTTTATACGATAAAAATTATTTTGTATCTTTCTATGAACATAATTTATATATATTTAATTATGAAGAATTAATCCATTTAGGAAGTGAAAATATTATTCTAAAAATGCCTAATTTTATTTTAAATATATTAGGAGATAATTTATATATTTCGAAAATGTTACCTAAAGAAATACTTATTACCGGTAAAATTACCAATATAAGGATGGATTATGAATAATTTATTGTGGGTTAAGTGTCGTACTAATAATTATTATCAAACGGTTAAAAGATTAAATACATTAAATATAAATATATATAAAATATATTATAATGAAAATACTTTATATTTAAAAATAAATACTAAAGATTATGAGAAAATCCAAAAGTATTTAGTTAGTTATAAATTCTTGGTCGCTAAAGATTTAGGGATAGTTAAAATAAAAAAAATAATTAAGCAATATAAAGAATTTTTTATCTGTTTAATTATCGGGTTTATTTTATTATTTTGTTTAACCCATTTAATAGTTGATGTTAAAGTAGTTCATATGAATAAAGAAATTAGAGAACTTTTAACAGATGAACTAGAAAGCTATGGTATTAAAACGTTATCCTTTAAAAAAAGTTATGCTGAATTACAAAAAATCAAAAAAGAAATATTAAATAAGTATCCCCAAAAATTAGATTGGTTAGAATTTGAAGTTGATGGAATGCTTTTTATTGTTAAAGTAGAAGAAAGAATTATTACGGATACGACAAAAGATAATAAAAAATGTAATATAGTAGCTACAAAAGATGGAACGATTTCCAGTCTTAAAGTTTTTCAAGGAGAAGCTTTAGTTCAAGAAAATGATGTTGTAAAAATGGGAGATGTTCTAATAAGTGGTATTATCAGTTATAATGAAGAAGAAAAGAAAAGAGTCTGTGCCGAAGGTGATGTTTATGCGCATACCTGGTATACTGTTAAAGTAAATATACCATTAAATTATAAAGAATTTGCCAAAACTGGCCATAAAAAGTATAATTTAATATGGGTGGATAAAAATAAAAAAACGCTTTTATTAAAAAAACGTTTCGCAACATATGACAGTAATACTAAATTAATATTAAAACTATTTGATTATGAATTATATTTAGAAAAAGAAGAAGAATTAGTTGAAAAAGAACTAAAATATAGCGAAGAAGAAGCTTTAAAAGTAGCTATTACTAAAGCGAGTACTAATTTAAAAAAGAAATTAGGAATAAATGATGAAATAATTGATAAAAAAGTTTTGAAAAAAAGCATAAATGATAGTAAAATGGAAGTAGAGATGTTTATAATAGTAAATGAAAAAATTTCAAAGACTATAGAAATAGAAGATAATACTGAAGGGATTGAGGAAAGTGATACTAGAGACAATCAAAACAACAATTAATGATAATTGGCCAGTTATAGTAATATTTTTAATAACAATGATATCATTACGCTTTTTTTACTTTAAAAATAGTCGGGAAAAATATGTTTTGTATAAAGAAGTATTTAGTGTTTTTGCTATTATCTATATCTTTTTATTATTTCAATTATTAACTAAAGTAGAACTTAATCACGGTTCGGGTTTTAATATAATTCCTTTTACAGAAATATTAAGGTATGAAGTTGGAAGTAAATTATTTTATTATAATGTTATTGGTAATATTGTTATTTTTATTCCTTTTGGTTATTTTATTGCCGATTATGTTAAAAGTAAAAATATATTTCCGGCATTATTTATTAGTGGGATAGTTAGTGTTACAGTAGAATTTGTGCAATTAAATATTGGTCGTAGTTTTGATATCGATGATATTATTTTAAATATTATTGGGGGTATTATTGGTTATTTAATTTATATTGCTTGGCAAGCTGTTAAAAGTCATTTGCCAAAATTTTTACAAAGTAATTGGTTATATAATCTTTTATGTTTAATTATTATTTTTTTAATTATTTTATATTTTTTAAAATCAATGGGTTTAGGAGTTAATTTATGAATAAATTTAGTATTATTGATTTATATGGTTATAAAAAATACAAGTATTTAAATAAAATAATTAGAAGAACTTTAAAAATGGAAAATGTTCGTAATTCCTTTTTTGAATTAATATTTATTGATGATGTTAAAATGCATCAAATGAATAAAGAATATCGGGGAATTGATCGCAGTACTGATGTATTATCATTTGCATTTGAAGATAATGCTAAGTTGCGTTATAATACTAGGCAGTTAGGGCAAATATATATTTCAATACCGAAAATGCAAGAACAAGCTAGAGCATATCAACATAGTGAAAAACGGGAATTGGCCTTTTTAACGGTGCATGGATTATTGCATTTATTAGGTTATGATCATACCCTAGGAATTGAAGAAGAAAAAAAGATGTTTGCAAAGCAGGAGTTGGTTTTAGATGGATTTAGAGAAACGAAGAAAAAAGAAGATGGGGATAAAAAGATTCTTTAAAAGTATTAAGTATTCTATCGATGGTTTAGCATATGCATATCATAATGAACAAAGTTTAATAATTCACGGTGTTGGAACTTTTCTAATGTTTCTTTTAGCTTTAATACTTAATGTTACTTTTAATCAATGGGCAATTCTAATTATTGCCTCAGTTAGTGTTATGGCTATTGAATTACTTAATACAGCAATTGAAGCAGCAGTTGATTTAGTTACCGATAAGTATCATCCTCTCGCTAAAATTGCTAAAGATTGTGGAAGTGCTGCCGGAGGCGTTATGGGTTTAATGCAAGCTATAATCGCTTTAGTTATCTTTTTACCTTATATTATTAATTTATTTAAATAGGTGAAATATGCGGAGTGGTTTTGTTAGTATAATAGGTCGACCTAATGTGGGAAAAAGTAGTTTACTTAATACGATAATTAAGGAAAAAGTAGCGATTACATCTGATGTAAGTGGAACAACGCGAAATATAATTCAAGGTATTTATAATGAAAAGGATTATCAAATTGTTTTTGTCGATACGCCAGGTATTTGTAAACCTAATAATCGTTTAGGTAAAGTTTTAAATAAAGAAGCTATAGCTTTAACAAAGGATGTCGATTTAATATTGTTTGTTGTCGATATAGATAGTGGTATAGGTAAAGGGGATATGTATATATTAAATATGTTAAAAAAAGAAAATGTCCCAGTAGCTTTAGTAATGAATAAAATTGATAAACTATCTAAAGAAAAAATTTTAAAAGCAATAGATAAATATAAAGATATATATCCTTTTGTGGAAATTGTTCCAATTTCAGCTTTAAAAGTGGAAAATATTGATCGCCTAATTGAAGTTATAAAAAAATATTTAGTTGATGATGTTTTATATTTTCCCCAAGAAATGTATACCAGTAATTCTTTAAATTTTATGGTTAGCGAAATAGTTCGTGAAAAACTTTTAATGGTTACTCAAGATGAAGTACCACATAGTATCGCGTGTTATACCGTTAATTTTGAAGAAAAAGCTAATTTAGTTAAGATAATGGTGGATATCGTAATTGACCGGGATAATTTAAAAAAGATTATTATCGGTAATGGGGGAAGTAGATTAAAAACGGTTGGAACTTTAGCCCGAATGGATATGGAAAAATTATTAGGAAAAAAAGTATATTTAGAGTTATTTGTTAAAACAATAAAAAATTGGAAAGAAAAAGAAAAATATTTAATAGAATTAGGTTTTATAGATAAATATAATAAATAGTGAATAAAATAAAAAAATATCCTCATTATAAAAATAGGTGAGGAAAATGAATAAGAAAAAATTATGGGATAATTTTAAAAAATCTGGTAAAATTGAAGATTATTTAAAATATAAACAAGAAGAAGAAGGTTAAAATGTTAAAAGAAGTAGAAGGCTTTATTTTTAGTGAAATTCCCTATGGAGAAACTAGTAAAATAATAAATGTTTTTACAAAAGAATATGGGTTAATAGGGATAATGTGTAAAGGTGCAAAACAAGTTCAAAATAAAAATAGAGCTTTTACTTTAAGATTTACATATGCTACTTTTAATATCTATTATAAAGAAAATAAGCTTTCTTTATTCCATAGTGCAACAATTATTAATAATTTAAAAAATATTAATCAAGATATTGTTTTAATAAGTTATTTATCCTATATTGTGGATTTAACAAATCAAGTTATTAAACAAAGTCGTGATGGACAAATATATGATGATTTTATAAATACAGTTTTAAAATTAGAGAATAAACTTGATCCTTTAGTTTTAACTAATATTTTAGAAATTAAATATTTAAATCATTTAGGAGTCGGTATTAATTTAGATGAATGTGTAGTTTGTGGTAGTCAAAAAAATATTGCTTCTATTGATGGAGATAAAGGTGGACTTATTTGTTTAAATTGTTTAACTACTGAAAAGATAGTTAATAAAAAAGTTATTCAATTATTAAGAATGTATTATTATGTTAATATTAAAAGTATAACGAAATTAGATATTGAAGAATCATTAAAAAAAGAAATAAATTTCTTTTTAGATACTTATTACGATCGTTATACTGGATTATATTTAAAATCAAAAGATTTTTTAAAGAATATAGTTTCTTTATAAAATCTTTTTTTTTATTAATAATTACTTAGTAGACTTTTTAAAATAAATTTAGTACAATTTTTATAAGGTGGGTATGATGGAAGTACAAAAATTAAATTTAATTCAAATTAGAGAATGTTTAGAAAAATATGAAACCAAAAAAGAATTAAATAATTTTATTGAAAATGTTATTGATGATATTGTTTTAAATGGTTTAAGTAAAAATTTTGATTTTTCTTTATTTAAGAATTTAAAAATAGATATGAATTTATTAAATAAACATCTTAATAATAATAGTCGTAATTTAGAAATATTATTATATAATTTAGTTTTATATGATGTAGAACCAAGAGCAAAAATTAAAGCTTTAGCTTTAAGAAAATGTAAATGGAATGAATTAATTAATTTATGTAATATGGAAAAAATTACTTTAGAAGAATATGAAGAGGTATTACTTAATAGTTTGCCATATGCTAATTATGAAGCCATATTTCTTTTAGATGTTAATGTAAATAAAGTTAAAAGAAGAGTATATGAAGAAATATTGGATGATAATTTTAATTATGGTTATTATTTATTATTTCCGGTTTTAATTGCTAATACTGAATGTGATAAGTATAATATAGCTTTTAGTAAAAAATTAATTGAAAATACGACGGATGATATTAATTATTTAATTCTTGATACTTTAAGATTCTTTTTAAAGAATTATTATAATAAAAATATTAAAGATATTGATAAAATAGTGATGTTAAATTATGATGATTTTGTTCAAAATAGACCCGATATTTTATTAATCTATATAAACTTTCGAACTCGTTTATTAGAAAAAGAACGAACGATGGGTAATTTGCTTAGAAATTATTTAGATAGTGAAGAAAATAAAGAAATGTTTAATCAAATTGTGAGTGGGGAAGTTACGGATGTGGCTTTAAAAATCAAAAATGCTAATCGTAAGATATCCTTAAATAATATCATTGAAGAATGGTTAAAAAATGGTAATTATTTAGCGGTTGCCACCTATATTAATTATTTTTTAGGATTTTTAGATTATGAAATAGGGGAACAATTAGATCAAAAATATTTAAGAAAGAAAAAAGAAAGGAAGAATTAAAATGATTTTAGGTTGTCACGTTAATTTTGGCTCTAGACAATTATTAGGTTCTGTAAAGCAGGCTTTAAGTTATGGCGCTAATACATTTATGTTTTATACTGGAGCACCACAAAATACGATTCGTAAAGCCTTAGATGACCAATTAACTACCGAAGCACAAATATTAATGAAAAATAATAATATTGATATAAATAAGGTTATATGTCACGCTCCTTATATTATTAATCTGGCGAATAAAGAAAATTTAGATTCTTGGCATTTTTCCATTAATTTTTTAAAACAAGAAATAAAAAGAGTATCTCTATTAGGAGTTAAATATATTGTTGTTCATCCAGGAAATTATTTAAAACAAGATTTAATGGTGGCTTTAGATAATATTGCCCAAGCTTTAAATGCCATTTTAGATAATTCTTTTGATGTAATGATTTTATTAGAAACAATGGCGGGAAAAGGAACCGAATGTGGAAAAAATATGGGAGAAATAAAAACAATAATAGATAAAGTACAATATAAAGATAAAATAGGAGTATGCTTAGATACTTGTCATTTAAATGATTCGGGTGTTGATATAGCTTTATTTGATTATTATTTAGATGAATTTGATAAATATATTGGTATAGATAAAATAAAATGTTTGCATTTAAATGATAGTAAAAATTCCCTCGCATCCCATAAAGATAGACACGCTAATATTGGTTATGGTACTATTGGTTTTAATAATTTAATTAATTGTTTATATAATCCTCGTTTAGAAAATATTCCTAAAATATTAGAAACTCCCTACATAGATGAATTTGCTCCTTATAAATATGAAATAGATATGTTAAAAACTAAAACATTTAATCCTAACTTAGAAACAGATGTTAAAAATTAATTAACTTTACACTTTTTGTAAAGTTATTTTAAACTAAAAACAAGTCGTTGATATATATATATATATAGTACAATGGGA
>CANPXQ010000011.1 GCA_947586295.1 uncultured Bacilli bacterium | reverse complement strand
TGGGCAACGGGATATTATGTAAGTACAGTGGGATTAAATGAAGCAACAGTAGCAAAATACATAAGAGAGCAAGAAAAGGAAGATGAAATGAGCGATAAACTAACAAAAAAAGATATATCAACCCTTTTAAAGGTATATTGAAGTAGTCATTACACGGGCTTGAACAAAGTGAAAGCAAGCCTTCATTTGCGGGCTTGTAGATATTATGGCCTTATAGGCCATATGAAAACCACGTCTTTTAGGCGTGGTTATTTATTAATAATTATGGCCGCTAATATTAAACCTAAAATAATTGTGACTATTATAATGATTAAAACATTTGTAAACCCTGAGACATCTAAAGTATTATCTTCTTTTAAGGTATTAGGTATATTAGGATTTTTTAATGAACGAGTGTAAGATTTTTCAAAAGTTTTGGTACTATCACTTACGATTTTTGTTAAATGTTCCATAAGCATTTTAGCTCCGGGAGTATCTAAAGTTGAAGCAATATTAATAATTTCTCGTCCTTTTGTTACTTCCGTTATCACTTTTTGAGGTAAAGGATCGGTAGCATTTAATACTAATTCTGCATTTTGCCAATAATGGTTAACAAAGTTATCTATAATAAGAGATTCATTATTGCCAATAATATTTTTTTTAATAATTTGTTCTATTTCGCTTAAATTTTCTAATGAATTATTATCTGTTTCCATATGCTACTCCTATTATTTTTATTTTATCATTAGATTAATTAAAAGACAATTGTTTTTCTAAAAAAATTATTGTAAGATATTAGTTGTGATAGCTATGAAAAAGTTAAATGAAGATTTTATCATTAATTTAAGCAAGAAAAAAAATGAACCAAGTTGGATGACCGATTTTCGTTTAAAATCATATCGGGAATTTTTAAACCAAAAGCAACCGAATTTTGGCCCTAAAATAGATTTGGATTTTGATAAAATCCTTTATTATAAAGATAAGGAAAATGCTTTGACGGATGATTGGTCCAATGTAAATAAAAGTGTACGAGGTACTTTTTGTAAATTAGGAGTAATAAATGCCGAAGAAAATTATTTAGATGGTGTAACTAATCAATATGAAAGTGAAGTTATTTATCATAATCAAAAAACGGATAAGGATATTATTTTTACAAGTACTGATGATGCTTTACAAAAATATCCGGAATTGTTTAAAAAATATTTTAATAACTTAGTTCAATATAATGAAAATAAATATACTGCTTTAAATGGAGCGGTGTGGAGTGGAGGTAGTTTTATATATATTCCTCCTTATACTAAATTAGATCGTCCTTTACAAAGTTATTTTCGAATTGATAGTGAATCTTTAGGCCAATTTGAAAGGACAATTATTATTGTTGATGAAGGTGCTTCTTTAGAATATATTGAAGGATGTACAGCTAGGGTAAATAATAGTTTAGCATTGCACGCTGGGGTTGTGGAAATTTATGTTGGAAAAAATGCCTATTGTCGATATTCTACTATTCAAAATTGGTCTACTGATGTTTATAATTTAGTAACTAAAAGAGCAATAGTTGAAGAAAATGGTCAAATGGAATGGATAGATGGTAATATTGGTAGTGGTTTAACTATGAAGTATCCGTCTTGTATATTAAAAGGGGATAACTCAGTGGGTAATTCTTTAAGCATTGCTTATGCGAAAAATAATCAAGTATTAGATGCGGGAGCTAAAATGATTCATTTAGGCAAAAATACTAAAAGTAATATTTTAAGTAAATCCATAGCCTCAGATGGGGGTGTAAGTAATTATCGAGGAACTGTTTCTATAGGTAAAGAGGCTACTAATAGTTATGCTATGGTAAAGTGTGATACCATTATTTTAGATTCTAAAAGTAAAAGTGCAACATATCCTAAAAATATTATTAATAATTTAAGTAGTACAATTGAACACGAAGCTGTTGTATCGAAAGTTAGTGGAGAAAAACTATTTTATTTAATGAGTCAAGGTTTAAGTATGGAGAAAGCTAAGGAATTGCTGATTTTAGGATTCATTGCTGATTTTAAAAAAAGCTTACCAATGGAATATGCTGTCGAATTAAATCGACTAATAAAAGAATAATAACAGTTTTTAAAAAATTGTTATTTTTTATGGGCTAAATACCGCCAAAAATGGTCTTAATTTAGTGCAGAAATTTAAAAACTGCAATTTGCATAAGAGATAATTATTTGTTAAATTAACCTGTAAGAAAGGAGGTAATTATTTGAATCAAGTTATATTAGTAGGTCGATTAGTGGAAAATCCGACGGTAAGTGAAACAGAAAATGGAAAAAAATATACTTCTATTAATTTAGCAGTACCTAGATCTTTTAAAGGACCAGATGGAACTTATGAAACTGATTTTATTCGCTGCGTTTTATGGAATGGCGTAGCGGCAAACACTAGTGAATATTGCCATATGGGTGATGTTGTAGGTATAAAAGGTAGATTGCAAAACCGAAAATATGAAAATGAAAATCAAGAAACTAAATATATTACCGAAGTAATTGCCGAACGGGTAACTTTTTTATCCAGTAATCACAGGAAAGATGTAGAAGTAACTGATAATAAAAAATAAAAGAAAAGTTTACAGCGGGTGTAATTAACGCAATATTATTAAATACATGGATATACTAATCTTTGAAAAGAGGTATTCTATGTTAATAGGTAGTAGATTAAAGGCAGCTCGTAAGAAATGTGGTTTAACTCAAAGCGAATTAGGTAAATTAGTAGGGGTAGGAAAATCAGCAATCTGCAGTTATGAAAAAGAAACTCGTAATCCTTCTTTAGATACTATTATCGAGTTTATTTATTGCTTGGGTGTATCTAGTGATTACCTTTTAGGAGCTGATAATATTATTAAAACTAATGTCTTAGAGAATCCTAAATATCGAACTATGACTAATGAAGAAGTTATGTTTATTGAAATTCTTCGTAAAGATAAAATTGTTTATGAGATGCTTTTCGATGATCCTCGAAGAGGTTCGGAATTAATAAAGAAAAAATTAGGCTAACAATATTCTAGTAATAACAACTTGTTAGCTTTTTTCATTATTAATTTTTTTATTTTAGGTAATTCTTGACAATTATCAGTGATAAACTTTTTTCTTTCTATATTTAGATTATAAAAGCAATCTAAAAGTAATAAAATATAAAAATCGTCTTTAGGTAATTCTCCTAATTTTTCATCATTTAATAATATCTTATTAATATATTTTAATAAGTTTTTTTCATTGTTATTTAATTTCCTTTTATTTTTTTCAGTTGTTAAATAATAGTAGCTATCTAAATAAAGCATTTCAATAAATATAGGTTTATAAAAGGAAAATTCTTCTATGGAATTAAAATAATAAGTTATGGTATTAAAAAAATCTAAATTATCTTTTAATAATCTTATTAATATTTCATCTCTTAAAATAGTATCTGTAAAATCACAATAATCTCTAATAGTAACAATTAAATTGGTAAATTTTTGGGTAATTAATTCATAATTTTGATTAGGTAAATACCAGTTATGCAACCAAGTAATATTATTAAAACAATCAAAGTTGTTTTTTAATATTTCAATTAAATCTTCATCAAAGATAATTTTAAAATAATTAGAAATTAAGTAATATGTTAATTCATTATTATTATCTATATATTTTAATAAATCATCAATATTTAAAGTCTCAACTATATTAGAAAAATCAAATTCTTCAAGAACATAATCATTAAATGCTAAAGCATAGTTATAATTATATAAAATTATATGTAATAAATTTCTTTTCTTTTTAAAATTAAAGTTATAATTTATAGTAATAAATGGTACTAATATATCAATATAATAGGCATTTAAAAAATCATTATTACTTTTAATATCTTTTTGACAAGCAGCTACAATAGAAGCTAACATATAACCCATTTCTTTATCTATTTGACTATCTAATAATAATTCCACCATTCATCACCCAAAGCTTTATAAATATTATCATATATTAATTTTTATTATTTAGCAATAAAGAAATTATTAAACATATAATTTATTTAGGTGAAGTTATGAAATTTTTTAAATATTTTGGTATAGTTGCAATAATGCTTTTTAGTTTTTATTATACGGATAAAATTGCTAATTTGGTTTTAGAAAAAAATGAATTATATCAAAAAATTGCTAGTTTAAAAGATAATTATAAAACTGAAAGTGTAGGGGCAGTAATTACAGATGATTATATTATTCCCGGTTTAGTAGGTAGTGAAGTAAACGTATTAGATAGTTATTATAATATGAAAAATATAAATGTATTTAATGAATATTATTTAGTTTATCAAGATATATTACCGCAAGTT
Organism: uncultured Bacilli bacterium; assembly: GCA_947586295.1. GTDB lineage: Bacteria > Bacillota_I > Bacilli_A > RF39 > UBA660 > Onthocola_B. The sequence goes on along the minus strand of CANPXQ010000011.1, from coordinate 9,145 downwards.
AGTTTAGAGAACAATATGGATAAAATTATTAAACAAGGTAATCCTTTAAAAAATAGTGTAGCTTTCATATTAGAAGAGGATGAGACAATACTAAATTATTTTTTAGATAATTATATTAAGGCTGATGTATTAATAAATTTAGAAAATTATAATAAGTATTCTAATTTAGAATTAATTAATAATGATCTTAAAAATTATGAAAAGGTTGAAAATTTATTAAATAATAAAAACTTAAATCAAAATTTATGTGTTCTAAATTCTTTTAATAATGATATTTGTCGGGAAAAGAAAAAATATTTAATAGAGCCTAAATTATTTGATAATAGTAATTTTTTAGAATTGAAAAAGAATATTAATAAAGGGGATATTTATTTAATTAAAAAAGGAACTAAGTTAGAAAATATAAAATTATTTATTAAGGATCTAGCTTTTAAAGATTTAAATATTATTTATTTAAGTGAGTTAATAAGTGAAAAATAAAATTTAAATTTATCGCGAAATTCCGGGTTTTTTCTTGACTTTCTTGGAAAATTATATTATTATCTAGGGGTTGGAAAAAAGGTGAATTGTGATGGAAAAAATAATTAATATTGCGGTGGTAGCTCATGTTGATGCTGGTAAATCTACATTAGTAGATGGGTTATTACGTCAAAGTGGTGTTTTTCGAGAAAATGAAGAATTAGTTGATTGTGTTATGGATAGTGGTGATATTGAAAAAGAAAGAGGTATCACTATTACAGCTAAAAATTGTGCGATAAAGTATAAAGATTATAAAATAAATATCGTAGATACTCCTGGGCACGCAGATTTTTCAAGTGAAATAGAAAGAATTATTAAAACAGTAGATACGGTTATTTTATTAGTTGATTCAGCTGAAGGACCAATGCCTCAAACTAGATTTGTTTTAAAGGAAGCATTAAGTAATAATTTAAAACCAATTCTTTTTATTAATAAGATAGATAAAAAAGATGAAAGAGCAATTGAAGTTGTCGATATGACATTTAATTTATTTATGGAATTGGGTGCTACTGATGAACAATTGGATTTTCCAATTCTTTATGGTAGTGCTAGAGAAGGCTATGCCGTATATGATATGAAAGATGAAGGAAAAGATTTAACTCCTTTATTTGAAACAATAATAAAAAGTGTAAAACCTTTTGAAGGTAGTGAAAATGATTATTTACAAATGCAAATAAGTCAACTTGATTACGATGATTATATTGGTCGATTAGGTATTGGTAGAATAAATAAAGGTAAAATTGAAGTTGGGAAAACAGTAGCTTTAGCGAAAAATAATGGGGATACCTCTTCTTTTCGCATTACCAAGTTATTTATTAATGAAGGTATTAAGAAAGTTGAAGTGCCAGTGGCTTTTTATGGCGATATTGTAACAGTCGCAGGATGTAGTGAAGTATCAATTGGTGATACTATTTGTGATGCTTCTCATATTTGTCCTTTGCCTAAAATCATTATTGAAGAACCAACTTTATCAATGAATTTTCTAGTAAATAATTCTCCTTTTGCAGGTGAAAGTGGAAAATTTTTAACTAGTAGACATCTAAAGGAAAGATTAGAAAAAGAATTAGAAACTAATGTTGGTTTGAAAGTTGAAGCTATGCCTAATGAGGAAGGTTTTAAAGTTAGCGGAAGAGGAGAATTGCATTTATCTATTTTATTAGAAAATATGCGTAGAGAAGGATATGAATTATCTGTTTCTAAACCGGAAGTTATTATTAAAAATATTGATGGCGTAAAATGCGAACCTTTTGAAAAAGTCAATTTAAATATTCCTGATGAATATACGGGAAATGTAATAAATGATTTAAATGAACGTAAGGGAATATTACAAAGTATGGCAGCAGGTGAAGTTGGGTATACTAAATTAGAATATTTAGTTCCTACTAGAGGTTTAATAGGATATCGTGGTTCTTTTATAACGGAAACTAAAGGAGAAGGGATTATGATTCGCAGCTTTGATAGTTATAAACCATATGCGGGGGAAATCGCTAGTCGTAAAAATGGAGTTATGGTATCAATGGAAAATGGTCTTACCTTTGGATATGCTTTATATAATTTAACAAATAGAGGTACAATGATTGTTGATCCTTCAACACCAGTTTATATTGGTGAAATTGTAGGAATTTGTAATAAAGAAGGAGATTTAAATGTTAATCCTTGTAAAAATAAAGAATTAACTAATACTAGAAGTAAGTCTTCGGATGAAGCTATAAGTTTAAATAAAGCCAAAAAATTTACTTTAGAAGAAGCTTTAGAATTTATTGAAAGTGACGAATATATAGAAATTACTCCAAATGAAATACGTCTAAGAAAAAAGTATTTAGACCCTAAAGAAAGATTTAAAATGGCCGGAAAGGAATTAAAAAATGTTTGAAAATTTTAATTTTGCTTATCTATATTTACCGATAATTTACATTCTTATTGCAATATTATTTTATACTATATTATCTAAAATAGTTGATAAGGCTTTAAAAATAAACAAATTAGGTAAGAAGAAAAAAGCGGTGCAAATCAAAAGAGAAGAAACTATTATTAATTTGATAAAAAGTATAATCAAATATGTTATAGCTGTTATTACGGTTTTAGTTATTTTAAATGTTTTTGGGATAAAAACGACAAGTATAATAGCATCTTTAGGTGTATTAGGAGCAATCATAGGACTAGCATTTCAAGATACAATTAAAAATTTATTATCGGGTATGGCAATAATATTTGATAATCATTATATGCAAGGCGATGTAGTTACAATAAATGGTTTTCGAGGAGAAGTAATTGAATTAGGGCTACAGGCAACAAAGATTAAAGGTTATAATGGCGAAGTATTAATAATAAGTAATAGTAATATTACGAGTGTAATTAATCATAGTATGTATAATAATAACTTATATATAGAATTGCCAGTTAGTAAAAAGGTAAGTTTAGATACTTTAGAAACAATTTTAAAAAATGTTAGTAAAAAATTATTAAAAGTAAAAGGCGTAAAAAAAGAAATAGATTTATTAGGCATTGAAAAAGTAAATAGTAATAATTATATTTATAAAATTATGATAGAATGTGCTCCCGAAGCTCAGTTTAATATTAATAGACAATTTATGAATCTAATAAAAGAAGAATACGAAATAAATAACATTGAAGTACCAGGCGATTATTTAGAAGTAAAAACATCTAAATAATTGCTTTTTTATTGGTATTTCTTTACAAAAAAGATAATGTTTAGTAAAATGAAAACGTATCAGAGTATCTAAGTAAGAAAAATAATAACGAACAAATATTTGTAAAAATTATTGACAAATAAATAAAAGTAAAGTAAAATAGAATTGTAAGTAACATAGGAGGATATTAATGAAATCAACGAAGGAAATAAAGGATAAAGATAAAGCCTTAGAACAAGTTTTAGCTGATATTGAAAAACAATTTGGTGCTGGGGCAATTATGAAATTAGGGGAAGAAGGGCATCAAAAAATTGATGTAGTTTCTAGTGGTTCTTTAGCCATAGATATTGCTTTAGGAGTTGGTGGTTTTCCAAAAGGACGTATTATTGAAATATTTGGCCCTGAATCTAGTGGGAAAACTACTGTAGCCTTGCAAGCGATAGCATCGGTTCAAAAAGAAGGAGGAAGAGCCGCTTTTATTGATGCTGAGCATGCATTAGATCCGGTATATGCTAAAAATTTAGGCGTAGATATAAATGAATTACTATTAAGTCAACCAGATACTGGAGAACAAGCTTTGGAAATTGCTGAGGCTTTGGTTCGTTCAGAAGCCGTTAATTTGATTGTAATTGATTCGGTTGCGGCTTTAGTACCACAAGCTGAAATTGATGGAGAAATGGGAGATTCTCACGTGGGATTGCAAGCTCGGTTAATGTCTCAAGCATTACGTAAGTTATCGGGTATTATGAATAAAACTAATACTACAGCAATTTTTATTAATCAATTAAGAGAAAAAGTAGGTGTTATGTTTGGCAATCCTGAAACAACTCCTGGCGGCAGGGCTTTAAAATTTTATGCCAGCGTTAGACTTGATATAAGACGAGGGGAACAAATAAAGCAAGGAGATCAAATAATAGGTAATAGAACTAATATTAAAGTTGTTAAAAATAAAGTAGCACCCCCATTTAAAAGTGCACAAGTTGATATAATGTATGGTGAAGGAATTTCCCGGGAAGGGGAAATTGTCGATATAGCGAGTGAAATTAGCATTATTGATAAAAGTGGTGCCTGGTATTCATACAATGGCGAAAAAATTGGTCAAGGAAAAGAAAACACGAAATTGTATTTGAAAGAAAATAAAGAACTTAAAGAAGAAATAGAAAATAAAATTCGCGAACATTATGGTTTTAATGATGATAAATCTTCTAAAGAAAAAACAAAGAATAATGAATAATAACTTTACAAATTTGTAAAGTTATTATTTTATTGGTAATATTTTCTAATTTTGTAACTTAACCTTGATAAATTTTGGCTTTGCCATTATAATTAAATTATAGATATTGAATTTATAATATAAAATCTATAGAAAGTAGAGGAGAAAAATGGATAATATGTTATTAACCATTTTAGCTCTTATCGGTGGCTTTGTTATAGGTGCTGTTGTAGTATGGCTAATTCACTACTTAAGAAGTGCCAATGAAATTAATAAAGCTAGTAAATTTCTTGAAGATGCCAAAAATGAGGCTGAAAAACATAAAAGAGATACATTATTAGAATTAAAAAAAGAATCATTTGAATTAAAACAACAAACTGATACGGAAATTAAAGAAAAAAAAGCAGAAATAAAAGAAAGCGAAGAACGTTTAATAAGTCGTGAAAATAACTTAGATAAAAGAGAAGAAATCTTACAAAAAAGAGATTTATCTTTGCAAGAAAAAGAAAATAATTTAGCCAAAAAACAAGAAAGTTTACAAGAAAAAGAAGCTAAAATGGGCCAGTTATTGAAAGAAGAATTAGCCGAATTAGAAAAAATTGCGGGTTTTAGTAAGGAAAAAGCTCACGATATGATAATGGCCAAAGTAGAAGATGATATGCAATTAGAAATAGTTGAATACATAAAAGAAGCTGAAGCGAAAGCTAAAGTGGAAGCTGCTGAAAAGGCTAAACAAATAATTGTAAATAGTATGGAGAGTTGATTTAATAATTGATGATACTCCTGAAGCAATTGTTATTTCGTCATTTGATCCTTTAAGACGAGAAATAGCTAAAATAACGTTAGAAACTTTAATTAAAGATGGTCGAATTCATCCTGCCAGAATTGAAGAAGTATATGATAAAACTGTAAAAGATATTAATACTAAAATTATTGAATTAGGTAATAAAACTATTAATGATTTAGGTATTGCCAAGATGGATTTGGAATTAATTGAACTTATTGGTAAGTTAAACTATCGAACCAGCTATGGTCAAAATGCTTTACAACATTCTATTGAAGTAGCGAATCTTTGTGGCTTAATGGCATCTGAATTAGGAGAAAACATTACTTTAGCCAAAAGAGCGGGATTGCTTCATGACATAGGTAAAGCAATTGATTTTGAAGTAGAAGGTTCGCATGTTGATTTAGGGGTCGAACTTGCTAAAAAACACCACGAAAGCGATGAAGTTATTAATGCAATTGCCTCACATCACGGAAATACAGATGCTAAATACACGATTGCTGTTTTGGTGGAAATCGCTGATACTTTATCAGCTGCTAGACCAGGAGCAAGAAATGATTCTTTGGAAAATTATATTAAACGTTTAGAACAATTAGAAGAAATTGGTAATTCATATGATGGCGTAGAAAAGACATATGCAATGCAAGCCGGTCGAGAATTAAGAGTTATAGTTAAACCTGATGAAGTTGATGATAAAAATAGTTACAAAATGGCTCGAGATATTAAAGAAAAAATTGAAAGTGAAATGCAATATCCGGGAACTATTAAAATAACTGTTATAAGAGAAACAAGAGTGCAAGAAGAAGCCAAATAAAATAGATGCTCAAGACATCTATTTTTTGTAGTATTAAGAAGATTGATTAACTTCCATTATAACTGGTAATATAATGGGTTTTCTACCAGTTAAACTATTAATAAAGGGTAAAAGTTCTAAAATAATTTGATTTTTTAAATCAGTATAATTATAAGGATTTTTAAGTAAAAACTCGTTAGTTATTTCGGCAATTTTATGTTCTATTTTTTGAATTAATTCTTGATTTTCATTTACTAAAACAAAGCCTCTAGCAGTAACATTTGGTTTAAGTAGTAATTTTCTTTGTAAAGTATTAATATTTAAAATAGTAATTAAAATACCATCTTGGCTCATCAGCTTACGGTCTTTAATGACATTTGAACCAATATCTCCAACTCGCGAGCCATCAACATAAACATCACCGGCAGTAATTTTATTACCCCTTTTTACTTCCCCATCTAACATTTCTAAACAATCACCATTAGAACAAATGAATATATTTTCTTCGGGAATACCGCAAAGTTTTCCAATTTCACTATGTTGTTTTAGCATTCTATATTCGCCGTGCATTGGCATAAAATATTTTGGTTTAATTAATCTTAACATCCATTTTAATTCTTCTTCTTTAGCGTGTCCAGAAGTATGAATATCGGAAAATTCAGTATTTGTATAAACACGAACTCCTTTTAAATATAATTTATTGATTATACGGTTAATACTTTCAGCATTTCCCGGGATAGGAGAGGAAGAAAAGATAACTAAATCATCATTAAGTAAGGATATTTGACGATGTTGGCCATTAGCAATACGGGATAAAGCGGCGAGAGGTTCACCTTGACTACCTGTACAAAGAATACAAATTTCATTTCTTTTTAAACTTTTGGCTTGACTAGCATCTATAAATAAACTTTTATCATTTATAAGATTGTTATTTAACGCTAATTCCACACTATTTTCCATACTGCGTCCAAAGACAACAATTTTGCGGTTATATTTTTTACAAGTTTCAGCAATATGCTTAACCCGATAGATATTTGAAGCAAAGGTAGCGATAATAACCCGGCCATAATGTTTCGCGATGATATCATTTAACATTTCATCGACTGCTGATTCACTTTTAGAATAACCTTCAGATAAAGCATTTGTAGAATCACTTAATAAAAGAGTAACACCATTACTTCCAGCTTCAGCCATTTTATGAATATTAGCCATAGGACCAATAGGGGTTAAATCAAATTTAAAATCGCCTGTTTCAAATATAGTACCATTAGGGGTTGTTATTTTAAAAGCAAAACTATCAGGTATAGAATGGGTTGTATTTATAAATTCAATTTTAAAATATTTAGTATTAACAATTAAATCGGACGTAATAACTTCATAATTATCATATTTTATATTGCGTTCTATTAATTTTTTTTCGATTAAATCTAGGGCAATTTTAGGGGCATAGATTTTTGGAACATTTACAGATTGAAGTAAAAAAGGAATGCCTCCAATATGGTCTTCGTGACCGTGAGTTATAAATAATCCTTTAATTTTATTTTCGTTTTTCTTTAGGTAGGTTATATCTTGAATAACGTAATCAACGCCTAAAAGACTTTCTTCAGGGAACATTACACCGGCATCAATAATAATTATTTCTTTATCGTGTTCAACAATATACATATTTTTCCCAACTTCGCCTAAACCTCCTAAAGCAACAATTTGGGTTGCAATTTTTGCGTTCATTAAATTTCCTTCTTTCTAAAAATAAAAGCTTTAAATATGAACTAATTATAGCAAAAAAAAGCTTGGTTGTCTAGTAACTACCTTTTAAGTTTGCGGATTAAGGATAATTTTGTTATTATATATATGTAATTATTATGAAATTATGGGAAAAAAATATCGATTATTTATAAACAAAAAAAGGAGAAAATATGGGTTTATTTGCTAAATTAAAAAAAATTATTAAAAATAAAGAAATAGAAGAAAGTGAAATAAGTCAAAAATATGATGAAGGATTAAAGGAAACACGAAAAAATTTTGTTAATGAATTAAATGTTTTAGGACTTAGATTTTCCAAAATTGATGAAGAGTATTTTGAAGAATTAGAAAATATCTTGATAATGGCGGATATTGGTGTTAATACAGTTATGAATTTTATGGAACGTTTAAGAAAAAGAGTTAAAGAAGAAAAAATAACAAATCCTCAGGAATTAAATGAAGTAATCATTGATGAATTATTTATTATTTATGTAGATAATGAATCCCTTACTGATAAAATAAATATTCAAGAAGAGAGCTTAACAGTGGTTTTAATGGTTGGCGTAAATGGAGTTGGAAAAACAACTACTATCGCGAAACTTGCCAATAAGTATCATCAAGAAGGAAAGAAAGTTATGATGATTGCTGGAGATACTTTTCGGGCTGGGGCTGTAGAACAATTAAAAATATGGGCTGAACGAACCGATTCTTTATTTTATGGTAAAGAAAATAGTGATGCCGCAAGTGTTGTTTTTGATGGGTTAAAAAAAGCCCAAGAAGAAAAAGTTGATATTGTTTTTATTGATACTGCCGGAAGATTACAAAATAAAGTTAATTTAATGCAAGAACTTGAAAAAATAAATAAAGTAATTGGTAGTATTGTTCCAAATGCTCCCCACGAAACTTTACTTGTAATTGATGCATCAACGGGACAAAATGGTATTATGCAAGCCGAAGCCTTTAAAGAAATTACTAATATCACGGGTATTGTTTTAACTAAACTTGATGGAACAGCTAAAGGAGGAATTGTCCTTGCGATAAAAGAATGTGTAAATATTCCAGTAAAATTTGTAGGATTGGGAGAATCAATGAATGATTTAATGCCATTTGATATAGAAGAATATATTTATGGATTATTTAAGGATATGATGTGATGGAAAAATTTGTATATTATAGTATATTATTAGATATTTATGGATTTTTAATTACCGAAAAAAAAAGAAAAATATTTTCTCTTTACTATGATGAAAATTTAACAATGCAGGAAATAGCCGATTTAATGAAAGTGTCCAAAAGCTTTATTGGTTCTTCAATTAAAACTACGGAACAAAAATTAACTAATTTAGAAAATAAATTACAAATATTAAAGAATAACGAAAAATTAAAAGAAATATTAACTATTAATAATGTGGAAAAAATTCATCAAGAAATTTCCAAAATTA
>CANPXQ010000010.1 GCA_947586295.1 uncultured Bacilli bacterium | reverse complement strand
AAAGATTTAGATTTTAGTAAGCCAGAAGATTATGAAGATAGTACAAGAACAGATTATGGAGATATAAATGGTAATGGCGATGAAAGTGAAGGATTACTATTAGAACTAACAACAGGAAGTGGATTTATTCCTATAGGAAATAGTGAGACTAATTCCTTTCAAGGAACATTTGATGGGGGAAATAATAGAGTAGATAATTTATATATTAATAACGAAGCTTTAACATCAGTTCATTTAGGTTTATTTGGAATAATAAAAAATAGTAAAATTGCAAATTTAACTGTAAGCGGAAATATAATAAATGCCGAGAAATCTGCAAATATGGGAATTGTTGCCTCTGGGTATGGAAAAATTAATATAACTAATTGTTATAATGAAATTAAAATGAAGAGTTTAAATACAACTTACTCAATTGGGGGAATCATAGGAACAATTACAGGAGGAGAAAGTGGTGTAATTGATAATTGTCAAAATAAAGTTGATTTAAATGGAGGTGGATATTTAGGGGGAATAATTGGGGGGTTGGCACCTAATGTAAAATTAACAATAACCAATTGTAAAAATGAAGGAAATATAACTAACGAGGCACCAATATCCTCTATAGGGGGAATTATTGGATTTCAAGATTCATCTTCAATATTAGAGCTGGAAGATTGTCAAAATTTTGGAAAAATAACAGGTATGCAAAAAGTTGGTGGTTTAATTGGTAGTGATAGGAATAGTGCCAATGTTTTAACAATAATAAATTCACATAATAAGGGAGATTTATCTGTAACAACAACTGAGAAAATAAATATATATGTTGGAGGATTAATTTCAGCTGTCAATGGACAAGCTACTATAAAAAACTCTCACAATGAAGGAAAAGAAATAATTCATACTTCAGGAAAAGATTATGTTGGAGGTTTAATCGGCATTTTAACAGGAAGTTTAAAAGTGGAAAATAGTTATAATAGTGGAAATATAAATGCTGACGTAACTTCATATCAATCAAGTATGGAAAGTATATATGGGGGATTAGTTTCTCAAAAGAAAAATTCAGGAAATATTATATTAAATAAATGTTATAATAGTGGCGATATTGATGTCATTGGGAATTCATATTCTGATGTATACATAGGTGGCTTAATTGGCGACTTTTGGGGATCAACTGATGTAAATGCCAATATTAATGCTTATATAATTAATAGTTATAATATAGGTAATATTAATAATCAAGTAAGTAGATCTTCCCGAAAAAGTGGTATTATTGGTGAAAGTTACTTAGTTTCTTCAGTTTGGATACTAAATAGTTATAATGGTGGTAATATAACTGGAGTTAATTCAGGAAGTGGAATTATTTTGGATAATAGTAATGAAAAAGTAAAAGATATTTATTTTAATAATATATATAATTATGGTCAAATTAATAGTGTAACAAATTGTGAAATCTATCGATCATTATCAATTACTCCTGAAAAAGTCGCGAAAGTAAATTATAATAATGTATATTATGAAAAAGGATTAATGGCAACTAATCGTTCGGATATTAATTTTTCATCACTCGATAGTGAAAAAATTTCTAGTAATGAATTTGTAGATATTTTAAATACAAATATTGTTGATAATAAAACTTTAAAAAATGGAGATAATGGAGAAGTATTAAGTTTAGCCCAAATAAACGAATCTTTAAAAGATTATACATTTAGTAAATGGCAACTAGGAGAAAATGGTTATCCAGAATTAATTATGGAATAAAATAATAGCTACTTAACTGTAGCTATTATTTTATTTTGTATTACCAGTTTTTATCCAACCATTATGAAGATATTCATTTAAGTCACTTTCTTTAACCCATTTATATTCTTTTTCACGATATAAGCATTCATTAGTAGTTTTTTTATCAAATATTTTGTAATCTGTATATTTATCTTTATTAGCATAAGTATCCGTTATACAAGTATTTTTTTCTTTTAACAATACGTCAATTTTAAATGTAATAAAGTAAAAATAATTTTTTAAAATAGGAGAATATACATAATTAGTTTGAATATTATCTTTAATAGTTGTTGTTAAATCAATTCGATACATATTATTATCTATATATAAATCACTATACTTTAATGTGTAATATTTTTCACTTAATGTAGCGTTCATCATTTCTTCAGGAGTTTCCGCTAGTTTTGTTGAACTTGAACTATTATAGAATTCTTTATAGTCATTTATTGATTTAAAACTATTTACTTTAACTTCATATGGTTCAAATTTATTTATATCAATTTTATATAAACCAAAAGTATTATTTACTGTTTTATTCATATAACCTTTAGGGTAAATACAATCTCCGTAGTAACTTGTAGAACCAGTTTTACAATAAGTATATTCAGTTTTATCTTCACATTTTTTTTCAACATTATTTCCTAATAAAACTTCTTTTTGCCAATCGCTATACTTATATACTTCATAATATTTATCTTTATTTTCACTTTGATTTTGTTTATCTTTACAACTTGTACCATAGCAGTAGTATTTATATGTTACTTTAGTTACTACTTTTTCATTTTGACTTTGACTTTGGCTTTGATTTTGGGTGGGTTTACTTGAAGGAGTACTATTTGTACTATTATTAACTTGATTATTATTGTTATTATTTTGATCTATTTCCTTGTCATTATTATTTTCATTAACTGTTGGACAAGTAACACAAGCTTCTTTTTCTTTTTCAATAGAAGACATTATAAAATTTTCTGTTTGTCCACATTTTAAATTAACTTTTAAAGCGTAATTATCTTCGGTTGATTTTGTGGCTTCAATATAACTATCTTTTAAACTACATTTTTTACCATTATTGGTAAAATCTAACAATAATTTTTGTTTAATCATTGATTCTAAATTAATTCTTACAGTTTCTCCTATTTCTGTTGGCAGTTTGTCAGTAGTAAAATAGTGATAAGCGGCATCTTTCATTCCATTTATGTTTTCTTTAAATATCGCATCATCTAAAGTATCTTCTTTCTTACCTTTGTTACCTATAAATAACCAACAGAGAATAAAGATAAAAATCGCTAGTAAAACTAATTTTAAAATCAGTAATAAGATATCACTGGTAAAAAATCTTTTGTTTTTTTCTTCGTACATATATATCCCCCCACTACGAATTTAATATTAAAATAATTTTATCATATTATTTTAATTTATGTCAAATATTTACTATAAATTAATACTTTAATTAAATTTAAACTTGTGATAAGATAATATTCGATTAAATTAGTTTATTATTTTAAATAATGGTAATATTAATAAAGGATGGAAAAATGTGGGAAGTAAAGGGTTATAAAGCATTTAATTTAGATGGTAGTAATAAGTATGGTAAAGTTTTTATTGAAGGTAATACTTATCATACTGCCAAAGATATTCAGTTTTATAAATCCGGATATCATTTATGTACGCATTTACCTCACGTTTATAGTTATTATTTTCCAGCTGAAGAAGTAAAAGTAGCCGAAGTTACTGGTTTTGGTAAACATCATTATCTTAATATTGATGATTATCGGGGACTATATGATATGTATGCGGTAGAAAATATCACGATTGATCATTTTTTGACTAGAAAAGAGATAATAACGACAGTATTAAATGAAACACCTTATAATCAAAAAATATTTATTTATAATTCTCATCTTTCTAAAGAAGAAATAAAACTTTTTTTAGAAAGAATTAATGATGATTATGAATTATTGAAAGCAATTTTTTATTATCAAATGGGTTATATTGATATTTATGAAAAAGATATAGCAGAGGTTCGAAAATTAATTAGGGAGTGGTAGTATGGATAAAATTATTATAAAAGGAGCACGCGAAAATAATTTAAAAAATATTGATTTACAGATTCCTAAAAATAAATTAATTGTTATGACCGGAGTATCTGGTAGTGGTAAGAGCAGTTTAGCTTTTGACACTATCTATGCTGAAGGTCAAAGAAGATATGTGGAAAGTTTGTCGGCTTATGCCCGTCAATTTATTGGGGTTAGTGAAAAACCTGATGTCGATTCCATCGAAGGATTATCTCCTAGCATTTCGATAGATCAAAAATCAACTAATAAAAATCCGCGTTCAACTGTTGGAACAATTACGGAAATATATGATTATTTACGGCTTTTATTTGCTCGAATTGGTATCCCTTATTGCCCAAATCATCATATTCCTATCAAAAGTCAAAGTATAGAAGAAATGACAAATAAAGTTATGACGTTAGAAGGAAAAACGATTACGATTATGGCTCCAATTATTCATGGGGAAAAAGGTACTCATAAAGATGTAATATCTAATTTACAAAAAGAAGGGTTTACTAAATTAAGAGTTAATGGCGAAATTATTAAAATAAATGATGTTGCAGGTTTAGAAAAAAATATAAAAGATAATATTGATTTAATAATTGATAAAGTGCTCGTCAGTGCTGAAGAACGAAGTAGAATATTTGAAAGTTTAGAAGAAAGTACTAAAAGGGCAGATGGTAAAGTAATTATTGGCTATGATGATGAAGAAATGTTAATGAGCGAAAAGTATGCTTGTTTAAAATGTAATTATTCTATTCCAGAATTAGAACCGCGTCTTTTTTCTTTTAATGCTCCTTATGGGGCTTGTCCGGAATGTAAAGGCTTAGGTACTAAATTAAAGATTAGTGAAGATCTCCTTATTCCCGATAAAAATAAATCAATAATTGAAGGAGCTATAAGCGCTTTAAGTTTAGATAGTACAACTTACTATACCCAAGTTGATACTGTTTGCAAACATTATAAAATAGATATGACTATTCCTATAAAAGATATTCCTAAAAAGAAATTAAACTATTTATTATATGGTACTAATGAAGTTTTAGAATTTAATTATGTTTCTAAAAATGGTAATACACGTAATACTACTAATACTTATGAAGGTATAATTCCGGCATTAGAAAGAAGATATATGGAAACTAAAAGTTCTTGGATTAGAGAATGGTTAGATAATTATATTGTGGAAATGCCTTGTCCAGTTTGTAATGGGAAACGTTTACAAGAATCCGTATTATCTATTTATATTAATAAAAAAAATATTTTTGATTTAACAGATATGTCTATTAAAGATTTATATAATTTCATTGTAAATTTAAAGTTAAATAAAGAAGAAAAAGAAATTAGTGAACTTATAGTTAAAGAAATTAAATCACGGTTAGAATTTTTAAATAATGTTGGTTTGTCTTATCTTACATTAACTCGTAGTGCTGGTACTTTATCAGGTGGCGAAGCCCAAAGAATTAGACTCGCTACGCAAATAGGAAGTAAACTTTCGGGGGTATTATATGTTTTAGATGAACCAAGTATTGGTCTACATCAAAAAGATAATGAAAGATTAATTAATAGTTTAAAAGAAATGCGCGATTTGGGAAATACCTTAATTGTTGTAGAACACGATACCGATACAATGCTTGCAGCTGATTATCTAGTTGATATAGGTCCGGGAGCAGGAGAGTATGGCGGTGAAGTTATGGCTGCTGGGACCCCTTTAGAAGTTATGAATAATCCGCGCAGTTTAACCGGTAAATATTTAAGAAAAGAAGAATTTATTGCTGTTCCAAATAAAAGAAGAAAAGGTAATGGTAAAAAATTAAAAATAAAAGGGGCTCGCGAAAATAATTTAAAGAATATTGATGTTGATATTCCTTTAGGTAAATTTATTTGTGTTACCGGAGTTTCTGGTAGTGGTAAATCATCTTTAATTAATGAAGTATTATATAAAACTGTTGCTAATAAACTTTATAAATCTAAAGACTTACCTGGTAAATGTAGTAAAATATTAGGATTAGATAATATTGATAAGGTAGTACAAATAACGCAAGATGCCATAGGTAGAACCCCTAGAAGTAATCCGGCAACTTATGTTGGAGTTTTTGATGATATTCGCGATATTTTTGCTCAAACAAAAGAAGCTAAAATGCGCGGATATGACAAGGGTCGTTTTTCTTTTAATGTAAAAGGCGGACGTTGTGAAGCTTGTTGGGGTGATGGTGTAAAAAGAATTGAAATGCATTTTCTAGCGGATGTTTATGTGCCTTGTGAAGTTTGTGGAGGAAAACGCTATAATAAAGAAACCTTAGAAATAAAATTTAAAGGTAAAAATATTAGCGAAGTACTTGATATGCGCGTTAGTGAAGCTATTAAATTTTTTGAAAATGTTCCTAAAATATATAATAAATTAAAAGTAATGATGGATGTCGGTTTATCTTATATTAAATTAGGTCAAACGGCTCCGACATTATCTGGTGGTGAAGCCGGAAGGGTAAAATTATCTAAAGAATTGCAAAAGAAAGCCACTGGAAAATCTTTGTTTATTTTAGATGAACCAACAACTGGTTTACATATTGATGATATAAAAAAATTATTAGTTATTTTAAATCGCATAGTTGATAATGGAGATACGGTTATCGTAATTGAACATAATTTAGATGTTATTAAAGTAGCCGATTATATTATTGATTTAGGACCACTTGGTGGCGATGGTGGTGGAGAAGTTGTTGCTACTGGTACCCCAGAAGAAGTTGCCCAAAATCCGGATTCTTTTACAGGCGAATTTTTACGAAAAATACTTTAAATTAAAGTATTTTTTTGTTATTATAAATGTAGGGTAGATAGTATGGAAACTAATACATTTAATCTTGATAATGCTTATAACGAGGCAATAAAAATTATATGGGAAATAAAAAAAAATAATAAATGTCCTAATTGCGGAGGTAGTTTTCATAATAGTACGTGTCGATATTGTAAAACTTATAGTCCTTTGTTAGAAGAAAAAATTAATGAATTAAAAAAGATAACTGATGAAGTAATAAAAAATATGAATCCTGCAGACGAAAAATTTAATATTTTTTTAAGTGCTTTATATGCTTTAGATAATATTGATTTTATTAATGAAGTATTAACTAAATATGATTATTTTTCTCGGATGGATAAGTTATATAAAGATATAGTTGAAAGAATAAATAATAATGGGTTAATAACTAAGGAAGAAATACCTTATGTAGAAAGTATTATATTAAGAAATGAAATAAATGAAACTAATATTGGGGCTACTAATTGTATTGCTAATTATTTTATTAAAACTATTCTTTATAATAATTTAAAACAAGAAAAAACACCAATTATAAGTTATACAATATTTGAAGAAATGATTAAAAATTATACGACTAACATAATGAAAAATACTTATGGATATCCTTCTAGTACTTGTGAAATATTACCTAAAGAAGAATATCAAAAAATAGATGATGATACCTTAGTTTTAGGTGAAAATATTGCTAATATGGTAAAATTTAACAAAGATGTAGTTATGGCCTTATATTATTATGGTAATACGGAATTTATTGAAGTCTTTAATCACGAGTTAAGACATTCTTACCAATACAAGGAAGTTTTTTCGGGAAAAGAAGTTAGTTTATTAGGTATGATAGCTACTAAAGATAAAATATTAAGAGATATGGTTCCTAATTATTATGATGATAATTATGAATTAATTAGTTATGAAAAAGAAGCTTATGCCATTGGTATTCAGTCGCGATTAATTGCATTAGATTTTTTTGGTTTAGAACCTATTAATAAAAATGAACAAATGCAAAAAGTAGCTAAATATCAAAATAGTTTATTTGATACTAAAAGAATATATAATGGTATGAGTATTGAATTAGATGATTTATTTAATAAAATAATTATTAATAATCCTTCGCTTTTAAAAAGATATCCGCAATTAAATTATTTATATAAATTAGATAATAATGAAGTTATTCCTAAAACAATAACTGAATTAAAAGAAGATTATGAACAAATAGATCCAATTAATATTTCGGAAGGGATAAAAACTTTATATGAAGAATATATTCAAAGAAATCGTTAAAAATATTTTATATAATTTAAATTAATGATATACTTATTATAGGAGATGGAAATAAATGAGCGATACAATTTTTACTATTGCTGGAATAAATATTAAATGGTATTCCGTATTAATTTTAGTAGGAGCTTTACTAGCTATAATTTTAATTATTAGAGAAGGTACGAAGCATCGTTATCCCAAGGATTTTATTTTTAATTTATTATTTTGGGGTATTATTTTTGGAATTATTGGTGCCCGACTTTATTATGTTTTATTTAATTTAAATTTATATTCAAATATTGTGGATGTTTTTAAAGTTTGGGAAGGTGGACTGGCCATTCATGGAGGTCTTATTTTGGGAATAATCACAATAATTATTTATTGTAAAAAATATCATATTCGCAGTATTCGTATGACTGATTTTATAGTTCCAGGTTTAATATTAGCTCAAGCTATAGGACGTTGGGGAAACTTTTTTAATCAAGAAGCCCACGGAGTTGCAACGAGTATATTAGAACTTCAAAAATTACATATTCCTAATTTTATTATTGAGGGAATGAATATTGGTGGTATTTACTATCAACCGACATTTCTTTATGAATCTTTATGGTGTTTGTTAGGTTTTATTATTTTACTTGTTATTAGAAGATTAAAATATACTAAAGTAGGACAACCAACCGCATTTTATTTAATGTGGTATAGTTTGGGACGTTTCTTTATTGAAGGTATGCGCACGGATTCTTTAATGCTTGGAGGTTTTAAAATGGCCCAAATAGTATCAGTAATTATGTTTATTATAGGATTAGGTATTTTTATGATTACAACTAGAAGAGGACGGTTTGAAGATTTATACAGTAAAGATGCCGAAGAACAAATAATTTTTTAAAACTAAAAAAGGAATGATAAAATGTACGATATAATTATAATTGGTATGGGAATGAGCGGTATAACATCTGCGATATATGCCCAAAGAAAAAATTTAAAAGTTTTATTGCTAGATAAAAGTATGCCAGGGGGTATGTTAAATAATTTAGATAAAATAGCAAATTATCCGGGCTATATAGATATAAAAGGACCCGATTTAGCCCTTAATTTATTTAATCAAATTAAAGCTTTAAATATTAATTATGCTTTAGAAGAGGTAATTGATATAACGGTTAATGATAAAGTTGTTGTTAAGACTAAAAATCATACTTATGAAGCGCTAGATATAATTTTAGCAACTGGGAAAAAAGCTAAACCATTAGTTATTGAAGGAGAAAAAGATTATTTTGGCCGGGGTTTATCAAGTTGTGCGGTATGTGATGGTTATTTTTATAAAGATAAAGATGTTGCAGTTGTAGGCTCCAATAAATTAGCTATTAGAGAAGCTTTATATTTAAGTAATATTGTTCATAAATTATATATTATTACGAAAGAAAAAACAATTAACGATGATATAAAGAAAGTAGAAAATATTGAAGTAATATTAGATGATGAGATAGTTAAAATAAAAGAAAAAGATAACTTAATAGATTCGGTTATTTTAAAAAGTTCAAAAACAATACCTGTAAAAGGAATATTTGTTTATAATGGTTTTATTCCTAATAGTTCTTTAGTAGAAAAATATAATATTACTAATGAAGCTGGTTTTGTTATGGTAGATAATAATTATGAAACAAAAATACCTCATTTATATGCTATAGGTGATGTTATAAAAAAAGATGTTTATCAATTAGTAACGGCGGCAGCCGATGGAGCTAAAGTTATAAATAATATTATTAAATAATTTTAAAAAATATATTGGACAATTAGAAAAGAAATAACTATAATAAAATTGATGTAGGTGTTGAAGTATGAGTAAGAAAAAAAGAAATATTATAATTCTTATAGTGGTTCTAGCGTTAATTAATATTAATTATTTATTAGTTTTTTGCTTTTTGAGTCCTTCTTTAAAATTAAATGGCGAAAAAGAACTTACAATAAATGTTAATAGTGAATATACTGATGCTGGGGTACAAGCTAAATATTTGGGAAAAGATGTTTCTAATGATGTTGTTTTAACGGGAGAAGTTAATTCTTCTCTTGAAGGCGAATACATACTTACATATAAATTAAATAAAGGAATAATGAAAAAAGAAATTAAAAGAAAAGTTATTGTCAAAGATATGGAAGCTCCGACAATTGAACTTATAGGAGAACAAGAAATTTCTGTTTGTCCTAATAAAGAATATATTGAAGAAGGTTATACAGCAACCGATAATATTGCTGGAGATATTACCGATAAAGTGGAAATAATAAAAACGACAGATAAAATAATTTATAAAGTAAAAGATGCCTCTGGTAATGAGACAACTAAAGAAAGAAATATTACTTATGTGGATAATGAAGCGCCTATTATTACGTTAAAAGGTGGAAATTCTTATACTATTTATTTAAATGAACAATATAATGAACCAGGTTATACGGCAATGGATAATTGTGATGAAGATTTAACTAATCAAGTTATTATTAATGGTAATGTTGATAATACGAAAGTAGGAAAATATAATTTAAATTATGAAGTATCCGATTCAAAGGGTAATAAAGCGAGTATGACGCGGGAAGTATATGTAAAAGAAAAATTAAAAGGTGGAATCGTATATTTAACCTTTGATGATGGACCTGGCCAATATACAGCGGATATCTTAAATATTTTGGCCCAAAATGATATTAAAGCAACATTCTTTGTTACTAATCAATTTCCTAAATATCAAGATATGATTAAAAAAGAATATGAAGCTGGTCATACAGTAGCAGTTCATACTTATACGCACAATTGGAATATATATGATAGTGTAGATAATTATTTAAATGATTTTAATAAAATGAATGAAATTGTTTATCAACAAACGGGAACGTATTCAAAATATTTTCGCTTTCCAGGTGGCAGTTCTAATACTGTAAGTAGAAAACATAAAGTTGGGGTTATGACTGATTTAGCGAATGTTATGACGAGTAAAGGATATACATATTTTGATTGGAATGTTGATTGTGGTGATACGCATAAAGATAATACCGTAAATTATATTATAAATAATATTAAAAAATATGTTACGGGAGAAGGTAGTTATATAATTTTAATGCACGATATTAAGAAAAATACTTTACTAGCATTACCATCAATTATTAGTTATTTAAAAAACAATAATTATACTTTTAGAGCAATTGATGATTTTACTCCGGTAAAACATTTTAAAATAGCGAATTAAATGGGAAAAGGTTTTCTTTTCCTTTATTTTTTGGTAAAATGAATGTGGAGTTGATATTATGAGAACGAGATTTGCCCCTAGTCCTACCGGTTTTATGCATATTGGTAATTTACGGACTGCTTTATTTGAATATGCTTTAGCGAAAAAAGATAATGGAAAGTTTATTTTAAGAATTGAAGATACAGATCAAAATCGTAAAGTTGATGGTGCAATTGAATTTATTTATAAAACTTTACAATTATGTGGTTTTATTATTGATGAAGGACCAATGAATCCAGGCGAATATGGTCCCTATATTCAAAGTGAAAGATTAGATTTATATAAAAAATATGCTTTAGAATTAGTCGAAAAAGGAAAAGCTTATTATTGTTTTTGTACGGAAAATGAATTAGAAGAAATGCGCAAAAAAGCGGCTTTAAGAAATAAAGCTTTTGTTTATGATGGCCGTTGTAGTAAGTTGCCAAAAGCGAAAATAGAAGAAAATTTAAAAAATAATGTACCATATGTTATAAGACAAAAGATGCCTAAGACTGGTTATACTATAGTAAATGATTTAATATATGGAGAAATAAAAATTGATAATAGTATTTTAGATGATCAAATTTTACTTAAAAGTGATGGTTTTCCGACTTATAATTTTGCGAATGTTATTGATGATCATCTAATGCATATTTCACACGTTATAAGGGGTAAGGAATATCTTGATCAAACCGCTAAATATAATTTATTATATGAAGACTTTGGTTGGGAAAAACCAACGTATATTCACGTAGCAATGGTTTTGGGAGAAGATGGTACTAAATTATCTAAAAGAAATGGTGATGCTTCCTTTATGGATTTATATGAAGAAGGATTTTTACCAGAAGCTATTATCAATTATTTAGCTCTTTTAGGATGGTCACCGACATTTAATAAAGAAATATTTTCTTTAGAGGAATTAGTTAACAATTTTGATGCTAAAAGAATTAGTAAATCTTCTAGTCAATATGATGTTAAAAAGTTAGAATGGATAAACCATCAATATATTAAAGAAATGCCTAACGATAAATATTTAGAGTGGATTAAAAAATATTTTCATAATCCTGATAATTTTCACGATGAAAAATGGATTAATCACCTTTTATTAATTTATAAAAATAGTTTAAATTATGGTCAAGAAATAAATGAATTGGTTAAGGATTTTTATCGAGAAGATTGGACAATTAATGACGAATGTCGAGAATTTTTAAAAAGTGATGCTATTATTGATACGGTAATTAAAACTTTTAAAGAAGAAATTGCAAATATAAATTGGACTGTAGAAGAAATAAATGCGGCAATTAATAGAGTAAAAGAAAAACTTAATGTAAAAGGAAAATTATTATATATGCCTATTCGGATTGCTTGTTCTGGTATTATGCATGGTCCAGAACTCGCTGATACAATTTATTTAATAGGGGAAGAAAAAGTAAAAATGAGGTTAAGTAAATGAAAATAATAAAAAGATTAATTTGGTTGGTATTAATCGTAGTTTTAGGGTTAATTGTTTATCGAGTTGTATTTGATGTGGAAAAATATAATGTTCTGGTTAATCAAGAATTTACATTAAAACTTTATGATTATGCAAAGTTAGATGATACGACTATAAAGCTCATAAAAATAAAAGATGAACGATGTAAAGAAGAAAATTGTGATAGAGAAGGGCAAATGGAATATAAATTATTAGTGATGAATGATATGCGTTTTAATATTGTGACGTTAAAAACTTTAGAAGAACCAGATAAAAAAATAGAAAAAACGGATTATACAATTCATTGGCTAGAAGATAAAAGTGACAGTGCGACTTTTAAAATTACCGAAAAAGTGCGGAAGGAAGAAAAATGAAATTATATAATACTTTAACTCATAAAATTGAAAAATTTACGCCTTGGAATGCAAAACAAGTAACATTTTATACTTGTGGACCAACTGTTTATCACTATGCTCATATAGGAAATATGCGAAACTATATTGGTCACGATATTTTAGATCGAACATTAAGATATTTAGGATATGATGTTAAAAGAGCAATGAATATAACCGATGTAGGGCATTTAACTAGTGATTCGGATTCAGGATTAGATAAAATGGTTGCTAGTGCTAAAAAAGAACATAAGACGGTTATGGATATTGCTAAATTTTATACGGAGGCTTTTTTTAAAGATTGGGAATTATTAAATTTGAGAAAACCAGATATTATTAGTCCAGCTACCGATAATGTTGATTTTTATATCGAAATAATTAAAAATTTACTCGCGAAAGAATATGCATATATTTCTAATGGAAATGTTTATTTTGATACTACAAAATTAAAAGATTATTATAAATTAACTAATCATAAAGTTGATGAAATGGTTGTTGGGGTTCGTGAAGGTGTTGAAAAAGATGATTCTAAAAGAAATCAAAACGATTTTGTCTTATGGTTTACGAAATCCAAATTTGATTCCCAAGATTTAAAATGGGAAAGTCCTTGGGGTTTAGGATATCCTGGATGGCATATTGAATGTAGTGGTATATCTATTAAATATTTAGGAGAGTATTTAGATATTCACGGTGGTGGCGTAGATAATATTTTTCCCCATCATACGAATGAAATAGCCCAAAGTGAAGCTTATTTAGGTCATCCTTGGTGTAAGTATTGGTTTCATAATGAACATTTAGTAGATGAAGAAGGTAAAATGAGTAAAAGTAAAGGAGATATTTTAACTGTTAGTACTTTAGTTGCTAAAGGTTATAACCCTTTAAGTTTTCGTTATTTGGCCTTACTTAGTCATTACCGTCGGCAATTAGTTTTTAGTTTTGATTCTTTACAAGGAGCTCAAAATGCTTATACTAAATTGTTAAATAAAACTTTAAAATTAAAAGAAGGATCTGTAGATCAAGAAAAATTTGCTTTTTGGGATAAACAATTTATTGCTCAAATTAGTGATGATTTAAATACTGCTAATGCGCTTACTACTTTATATGATTTATTAAAAAGTGATGTAGATGAAGGTACAAAATATGCCTTAATTTCCTCTTGGGATAACGTTCTAGCGTTGGATTTATTAAAGAAAAAAAGCATTTCTCTTGAGCAAGAAAAATATATTAAGGAAATGATTGAAAAAAGACGCCAAGCTAAAGAAAATAAAGATTATGCTACAGCTGATAAAATAAGGAATGATTTGTTAAAAGAAGGTATTGCTTTAATTGATACTTTAGAAGGAACTACTTACGAAATTAAGTAGTTCTTTTTAAAAAAGAAAGTTTTGTCGAACGGTGTCGAAGTGCTTGCATTTATAAATTTTGGCGGTAAAATGATTTTTGAAAGCGGGTTTTGGTAAAAAAAAATACAAATTATTTTATATCTATCATTCATAATAAATGCTTTTCATTTAAGTCTTCATATCTACAACTTCCAACTACTTTTAAAAAATAAAAATCCGCTTTCACTATTTATATAGATATGATAAAATACATAAATGAAAGAAGGAATTATTATGAATATGCCTGATTTATGTATAGCTAAGGATCGTAAAAAAACAAATATATCATTTATTGAGAATAAAGAAGAATATAAACCTTTATTTAAAGGTAAAAAGTATTTTCTAAGAACTTATGGTTGTCAAATGAATGTACACGATAGTGAAGAAATAAAATATTATTTAGAATCTTTAGGCTATATGGCTGTTGATAAATTAGAGGAAGCCGATATAGTTGTGTTAAATACTTGTGCCATAAGAGAAAATGCTAAAGATAAAGTTTATGGTTATTTAGGAAGATGTAAACATTTAAAAAAAATAAAAAAAGATTTAATTATCTGTTTATGTGGATGTTTAATGCAAGAACCCCACGAAGTGGAAGAACTTGCAAAAAATCATAAATATATTGATATTATAATTGGTACGCATAATTTAAATGAATTACCCGAATTAATAATTCAAAAAAATAAAGAACAAATTATTAATGTTTATTCCAATAGTGATAAAGTTTTTGAAAATGTTAAATATAATCGTGATTCTAAAATAAGCGCGTGGATTAATATTACTTATGGTTGTGATAAATTTTGTACATATTGTATAGTTCCTTATACTAGAGGAAGAGAAAGAAGCCGGAAAAAAGAAAATATTATAGAAGAGGTCAAAAGATTAAAAGAAGAAGGCTATAAGGAAGTAACTTTATTAGGACAAAATGTTAATGCCTATGGTCAAGATTTAAATTTAGGTTATGATTTTGCAACTTTACTTGAAGAAGTAGCCCAAACAGGTATTTCCCGAATTCGTTTTGTCACAAGTCATCCTTGGAACTTTACTGATGAAATGATTAATGTTATTGCTAAATATGATAATATTATGCCTTATATTCATTTACCAATTCAATCGGGTAGTGATGCAATTTTAAAGAAAATGAATCGCCGTTATACAATTGCAGAATATAAAAAATTATTTAATAAAATAAAGAAAAAAGTTCCTAATGTTGCTATAACTACCGATATTATTGTTGGTTTTCCTAATGAAACTGATGAAGATTTTCAAGCAACTTTAGATATTGTTAAATATTGTAAATTTGATAATGCTTATACTTTTATTTATTCTCCTAGGGTAGGAACAGTAGCTGCCAAAATGCAAGATGATATTTCTATGGCTACTAAACAAAAAAGATTAAAAATTTTAAATGATTTAGTCAACAGCTATTCCTTAGAAAGCAATCAAAAACTTTTAGGTAAAACAGTAGAAGTACTGGTAAGTGAAGTAAGCGAAAAAAATAAAAATAAAGTATGTGGTTATACTGATACAATGAAATTAGTTAATATTGATGGTAAAGAAGATTTAATTGGCCAAATTGTCCAAGTGGAAATTACAGATGCTAAAAGTTTTAGCCTAGATGGTATTGTCAAAAACAAAGTATCTTTATAAAATATACTTTTTATAACTTTACACTTTTTGTAAAGTTTTTTTAAACTAAAAACAAGTCGTTGATATATATATATATAGTACAATGGGACTAGAAAGAGTATTTATTATTTTTAAAAAAGTGTAAATACTATTAATAGGAGTGAGTATGGAAAAAGAAAATAAAAGAAAAGCCTTATTACTTATGATATTTGGTATAGTTACTTTAATTGTCGTAGTAGCCGGAGCAACATATGCTTATTTTCAAAATCAATTAGGTAATAAAGCAATAAGTAATGTTAA
>CANPXQ010000009.1 GCA_947586295.1 uncultured Bacilli bacterium | reverse complement strand
GTAGGTTTGCCAACCATATACGCTGTCACATATGTTTGACAAACCTACAATTCCATAAATACGATTGCAGTAGCCATATTTTAATTTTTTTCATAAAATATTTTGATTGGAGGAATAAAGAAATGCCTATTTGGTTTGGCAATTTAAATTATGTTATTCAAGCTTTACTAGCCACCATCTTTACTTGGAGTATTACGGCCTTAGGCGCGGCTATCGTTTTTGCTTTTCGCAAAATAAATAAAAATCTGATGGATGCAATGCTGGGTTTTGCGGCTGGGGTTATGATTGCGGCCTCTTATTTTTCATTATTAAAACCCGCCATAGAAATGGCTTATAATTTAAAACTAATCCCTTGGCTAGTAACTTTTATTGGTTTTTTTATGGGTGGAGTACTACTTTTTATAGGAGATAAAATATTTGATAAATTAATCAAAAAAGAAAATAAAAATAAAATCAAACGGAGTTTAATGCTAATATTTTCCATAACATTACATAATATTCCGGAAGGACTGGCTGTCGGAGTTGCTTTTGGAACACTTGCTTATGGGATAGAAGGCGCTACTCTTACCTCCGCTATTATGCTAGCGATTGGAATTGGCTTACAAAACTTTCCCGAAGGAACAGCTATATCCGTTCCTTTATTAAGAGAAGGATTTTCACCTAAAAAAGCCTTTTTCTATGGTCAATTAAGTGGAATTGTAGAACCTATTGCTGGAGTATTAGGAGCTATTTTAGTTGTAAGGGTTCGCTTTTTACTTCCTTTTTTATTATCTTTTGCCGCAGGAGCAATGATCTATGTTGTCATTGAAGAATTAATTCCCGAAAGTCAAACTAATAAAAAAAAGGATTTAATGGCTTTATTTACAATGATTGGTTTTTCTTTAATGATGATTTTAGATATTGCCTTAGGTTAAAATAAAACATCTTCACGATGTTTTATTTTTGCATAATATGAATAAATTTATTTTCATCTGAAGTTTTTAATAAATAATAATCATCGTGAAGATGTGATAACTCTGTAGCCGTAAAAGAATCATATTCATCATTATTAAAATAAACTTTAATAGTATCATTTTGTCTTACAAATACGACCTTTTTAACTTTATATGATTCAAACTCTTGATCTAATTCATCTTTAGAGTATGCTTCAATTAATTTTCCTGAATTAATACGATAAAAACTATATTTTATTTTCTCTTCATATTTATAATCTAAGTATAATTCATTAAAATTAAGCATATAGGTATTATCAATATTATTTTTAAAATTTGTCATTATTTTAAATTTCTTTTCATCTTTTATATAGATACTATAATTTCCTTCATCATTTACTAAATAACAAGTATCATTATAGAATAATTCACCATATTTAATAATATTTATAGCATTTATAAGATGAAAATTATTATCTTTTTTAGTTATAATTAATTCTTTTAAACCATTATTATCAATACTTTTTATTTGGATAAAATCAGGATAATCATTGACTATAATAGAAGCATCTGGACAAGCATATTCTTCAGTATTTATTTTTTCTAAAACATTATTATATACATCTAATTTACTATCTTTTACAGTTATGACATAGTTATCTAAGACAATAATATTATCATAAACAAAATCTAAAGCAACATTAGAAAAACTATTTATTAAACCATACTTATTATTTCTTACTACCGCATAATAATAATCATTATCGGAATTTAAGATAATATTATCTTCGTTAGGTTCAATAATTACATTTCCTAATTTATCAATTAAACCTTTTCGATCATTTTTTTGAAATACAAAACTATTAATGGATTGCGTATAATATTTTTCATCTAAAGATGGAAAAACTAAATAATAATTAGGATATAATTTACTACCACTAGTAATATCAAATAAATAAGTATTATTACTACTTGTTGTAATATATAAAAATCTTATTTCTTCTTTATAATATATTTCTTTTAAATTAATAATATTATTATCGATGATTGTTCCTGTATAAATATCTATTAATACATTATCCGCATAGGCATATTTATTAAGTAATAAAGTTTTTTCATTATTTAAAGTATTCATAATGTATTCATAAGTTAAATACATACCACCAACATCATTATAAATTTTTCCACTATCAATAACATTTAAATCTATTGTATCAATAATACTACCATTTTTCTTTAAAGTAACATTATTACTATTATTTTTAATTAAATAATAATCATCATACAAACAATATACATCTTCAACTGGGATACTTAAGTTTTCAATCGTTTGCAAGTCTTCATTTAAGATAATAGCTGTCTTATTAAGTTTATCATTAACAACATAAAAATTATTACAATATTTGGGATTATCATAATTAGTATTTACTTCGGTTAAACTATAATCAATTCTTTCTTTTTCGACTTTTTCTATACGATGAGAATTTATTATTAGGTGATATATTACTATTACTAATATAAAAATAACACTACATATTGCAATTATCTTTAAGGTTTTTAAAATACTTTTTGGATCTTCCATACTTATCACCTATATTAAGGTTAGCAAAAAAAAAGAAAAAAAGCAAGCCAGAAAAAAAGTTAATTAACGGGTAATTAACTTAATTATTATCTTTTAGAATTTCCATTGCTTTGCGCATTTTCATATCATATTTAACTATATCTGTGGATCCGTAAGCTTTTATTAATTCTTCTTTCGTGATGCCATATTCTTTAGCCATTTCCGTAGCTCTTTCTTCTACTTCTTCTTTTGTAAAATCAATTTTTTCTTCTTCCGCAATAGCTTCAATTAAATAGCGATATTTAACTCTTTTTAAGGCTTCAGGTTCCATTTGTTTATGTAAATCCTCAGCAGTAGTATTAGTTATTTCATAATATTTATTAATATCTAAGCCTTGGCTTGCTAATTGATTAGCATATTGATTAATCATTCGATTAACTTCTTCATCAATTATTTCTTTATTAATTTCTACTTTTAAGTTACCAGCGGCTTTTTCTAAACATTCGTCTAAAAATTTATCTTCCACATTATGTTGTTTTTCGTGAGTTAATTCTTCTTTTATTTTTTTCTTTAAATCTTCTAAATTTTTTACATCTTCATAACCTAAATCAGCAAAAAAGTCTTCATTTATTTCTGGTAGAGAACGTGTTTTAATTTCCATTATTTTTACATCAAATTTAACATCTTTGTTTTTTAAATCAGCCACATAATTTTCCGGAAATTTTAAATTTAAAGTTTTTTCTTCATTAGTTTTTAAACCAATCAAACCTTCTTCAAATCCCGGAATAAAGGAATGCGAACCAATTTCCAAAGGAAAGTTTTCTCCTGAGCCACCTTCTAGTTCGACACCATCTACATATCCTTTAAAATTAATTACTGCTGTATCACCATTCGCTACAACACCATTTTCTTTAACAACTACATCTGCCATATGTTCTCTTAAATGATTAATTTCATCTTCTACTTCTTTAGCAGTTACACTAATCTTTTCTTTTTTAATTCCTAAGTTTTTATATTCTCCTAAAGTTACAGATGGATGCGTAATAATCGTAAATTTTAAAATAATGTTTGTATCGCTTATTCCGGTAATATCTACTGTAGGTTCAATAACGGGAACAATTTTATCTTTATCTAAAATTTGCCGATAAGCTATTTGAATAGCTTCATTAGCAGCATCAGAATATAAAGATTCTATGCCAAATTTTTTGATATAAACATCTTTAGGCACAGTACCTTTTCGAAAACCATCAACTTTAGTTTCTTTAGCTTTCTTCTTAAAAGATTTATCCAAACATTGAATCCATTCTTTTTCCAATTTTATTTCTTTTTCAATAACATTTTCCATTTTTTATTTCCTTTCCTTTAAAACTGTATTTATTATATTATAAACTTTTTATTTTAGCAAGAATTTCCATTAAATCAGTTACATACATCAACTAAGAAAGATAATAAAGCAATATCTTTTTCCATTGTACCAGTTTTAATACCAATATCTATAGCTGCTAATTTTTTAATATTAGCTAATAATTCTTTTTCTTGATAATTTAAACTATTTTGATATAGTTTTTTTACTTGCCAATCTTGCATTTTCAATTTTTCCCCTATTTCGTGAATATTTAAATGTGCTTCAAAATATTTTTTTAAATAATACATATTGCGATATTCTCGCGCTAAAAGAATGATTAAAGTTATTATTTCTACTTTATATAATTTTAAATCTTGAAGAATTTTTAAAGCTCCTTCTAAATTTCTATTTAAAACACAAGTAATAAAATGAAAACTATTATCATCAACTATCGATCCTACTATATTTTTCGTATCTTCATATTTAATTAATGGTAAATCACCATAAAATAAAAATAATTTATCTAATTCTTGAAAGATACAATCAATAGATTTAGTATTTTCCATAAGATACTTTAAAGCCGCAGATTCTATTTTCTTTCCATTTTCGGCACAATACTTATTTATAATATCCGTTGTTTTTAAATAATCTAATACCGGAATATTAATTATTTTATATTTTTCTTTTATTATTTTACTTATTTTTTTTCGAGCATCTATATTGTTAGAAGTAAATATAATAGTTGTTTGAGGGTTAGGATTATTTAAATAATTAATAAGCATATTAGACTCACTATCCGTAAGTTTACCATTTTCAAAACAAGTAGCGTTGCGAGCAATAATATACTTTTTATTATCTATTAAAGAATAATAACTAGCTTCTTTTATAACATCTTCAATTGTTACTTGATTTAAATTCATAGATATATAAATATTATCCCTAACTATTTTTTTAATTTCTTTATTTATTAAATGATAACTATCGCCTACTATAAGATAAATATTCATACATTACACCTGATGTAATTATAGCACTTAAACTGTTACCTCGTAAAGAACATAAGATAACTTTTAATAAATAATTATTTCTATAAAAAAAGACCTAGCTAGAGTCTTAATCTATATAAAACATTAATTAATGTATTATATCTTATGAATTATTTTTTTATTGATATAGGCGTATAAATTAAGGAGCATAATTTTTGATATAATATTTATCTTTCTTTATATTAATTTCAATAGTACCATCTAAATCTGTTCTTAATATTGTACTATTTTTTAAATTATTTAATGTTTCTATATGGGGATGATTATAAATATTATTTTTACCAACAGAAATAATCGCATATTTCGGTTTAATATAATTTACAAATGCACTACTACTAGAAGTATTAGAACCATGATGCGCGACTTTTAAAAAGTTAATCGGCTTTAAATTATAATTATTTAAAATATCTTCTTCTACTTTAGTACTAGCATCTCCCATAAATAAAAACGAATAATTATAGATATTAAAATATAAAACTAAGCTATTATCATTTTCTTCTTCATAGATTTGGGTATTTAAATTTGATATTTGCCAATATTTTAAATTAATATTATTTGTTACCTTAGCCTTAGATAATATATCTTTTTCTAATTCATTAATATTTCCCTTATTAATAAATACCTTATTAACAGAATAATTATTAATTATATTTAAGGCTTCCCCAGCGTGATCATAATCCCCGTGGCTTAAAAATAAATAATCAATTTTCCTAATACCTTTACTTTTTAAAAATTTAATTGTATTATCCGTTAAATTATAACTTTTACTACTTTGAGCCCAACTTTCTTTTGTATATTTTATTTTTCCTCCCGTATCTATCATAAATACCTCTTTTTGATGTGGACTAATTACTACGGCACTATCACCTTGAGAAACATCTAAATAATAGATATGATAACTACTATCTAATTTAGTTATGTACTTAGTTAATAAGATAATTATTAATAATCCTATGAGGAAGCGTTTTCGCATTTTTAAGGCCATAAGTAAAATAATATAATAATTAATAATTAAGATAATGGGCATTTTAGGAACTATAATATTTAAACTTATTTGATTAAATATAAAATTTATTTTCTCTAAAACAAATAATAAAAAAGATAATATAGGACTTAAAAATGGTAATAGAAAAACTAGTAAGGATATGGGATAAACAACTATAGATATATAAGGAACATATACTAAATTTGCAAGCAAACTTGTTAAATTAATTTCATAATTTAAACTAACAGTTATAGGCAAACTATAAATAAAAGATACGAAACTAAGTAATAATAATTGTCTTAAGTAACTTCCCTTAAGATATTTATGACTTAAGATAATTCCTCCCGTTATAACAAAAGAATAAATAAACCCTACATCATAGATAATAAAAGGATTAATTAGAATTAAAAAATAAGCTGTATATATTAATACTTGCATATTTGTTAATTTTAAATTTAATAATTTATTTAGATTTAAAAATAAATAAAAAATTACGGAACGCATAATAGAAGCAGCAAAATTAGTTAAATAAGCATAAAATAATAAAATTAAAAAAACGAAAATAAATTTTTTATTAGATTTTATTTTTTTTAAAAAAGTATCTATTATTTTTAAAAGTACGCCTATATGCATACCAGAAATTGCTAGTAAATGCGATACCCCATTTTTTTGAAAATTATTGTAATCTTCACTACTTATTAAAGATTTATCTCCCAATATAAATATTTTTAAATAATCACTATTTGGTAAATTACTAACTCTTTGATAAAAATAATTTTTTATCTTTTCTAAAAAATTATTATGACCCTTTAAGTTATAACTTGTTACATCCATTAAATAATATATTTTCTTATTATACAAGTATTTCTTATAATTAAAGGTATTGGGAATAGTATTATTACTTGCTTCATAAAGACTACCATATAATTCAATATAAGAGCCTATTTCTATTTTAGATTCTAACATATCTTTTTCTTCTAAACTTTTAAGATAATAAATTGCTTTTATTTTTTCTTGGGCTAAAATATCCATTGTTAATTTATTACCATTAATATTAAAAGATATAATCTTACCGGGTAAAAAGTTAGTATCCGCCGGATAAATAGAATGATATTTTATCAACTTAGTTGTAATTAAAACATAAATGCCTATAAATATCCCCAAGATAATTAAGATTTTATTAAACGCTAATAAAATCTTTAATTTTTTCATAAACAGCTTCTCCTATACCTTTGACATTTTTTATTTCGTTTATATTTTTAAATAACCCGATACTATTTCGATATTCAATAATAGCCTGGGCTTTAGATTCCCCTATACCATTTAAAGTAATTAACTCATCTACACTAGCAGTATTTATATTAATTATGTTTTCTTGATCTATATTTAGCGTATTATTTTCTTTTATTGTTACTTTATTACTGGGACTAGGAATTATAACTTCTTTTTTAATTGTACTAGGAGTACTACTTGTATTATTAGAATTATTTGTTTTTGTTACCGTCTTTTTTAAGGCCGGAATATTTATAAGAGCCTCATCTACTACATAAGCACTTAAATTTAAATTTTTAGAATTTGCTTCGGCTGTAAAATCTCCTGCTTGTTTTATTACATCATTTAACGTACTATTTTCTTTTATTTCATATAATCCAGGATTATTAATTTCGCCTTTTATATCTACTTTAATAGTTGCTAGAGGAACACTTTCATCTATCTTAAGCTTTAAATCATCTTCTACAGGATTTATAACCGTATCTTTATGAATTAAACTTTTGATGGGAATTATACCAATAAGAAACAATAAAATTATATTTATAAGCAAAATATATTTAAAATATTTTTCGGAAAAATTATAAATGGTTTGCATCATTATACCTCCTTTCATTTATATATCTTACGTTTTTATTTTATTTTCCTTTTTAATATAAAAAAATGTTAGAAAAAATTATTTCTAACACTTTTATTATACATTTAGTTTTGATTTAGTATTTGTTGATTTTTTATTAAGTCATAATTTATTAATTTCGTAGAATCGAGATTCTCTTTATGCATATTAACCGCTGTTATTTGGTTATTTTCATAAGTTATATAATAATATATACCTTTATCTAAATTACAGCACGAACTATAAATAGTTATTTCATATTTATCATTATTCATATGAACACATCCTCTTTGTTGATAAACAGATTCTAAAATATGAAAAAACTGACTTATACTTTCGGATTCACTATCTCCAGATAATGAATTCATTTTTGTAAAAGTAGCTTTAACAAAGCGCGAAGATGAAGATAAATCTCCAGGTAGTCCAATAGCTCCCATTCCCCGACTATATGTTTCTAAATTTAAATTTTTAGCAAAATTATTACACGGAGCTTCCGTAGATAAACTCATATAGTTATTTAAATTAAACATTTGGATATCAAAGGTGGGATTATTCGTTAATACTCCAACCGGATTATCATATATTTTTAAACCATCTTTTACACATTCAACCGTTATAGCTTTTTCTTTATCCGCTATAATCCAATGTAATGGCGAAGCTGGTAATTCTTCACTATAATTAATATTCGCAATATTAATTTTATTTAATAATTCTATAGCTTCATTAATATTTGCACATTGAGATAAAATCCAAGGAATAAATTCAAAAGGAGCAATGTTATCTAAAGCATTATTAATTTCTTTATAGCAAGCATTTTGCGGAAAATTTAAGCCGGCCATTCCTAAACCTTTTTCATTTATGGCATCATAATATAAAGGATAATTATCCATTACATAAGCCATTCCAATTATCGCATAATGCTTCGTTATTTCTTTTGCTTGGCGAAATTTAAAAGGATAATTCCGGGGTGTAATAGTAACAGTTTCCTTATAAGAATATTCTAAATCCAGATTTCTACCGAAATAATGATCTTTAGTATGATAAGTTACAGCTGTACACATAGAAAACTCCTCTATTGACACTTTTTTTCTTCAATTGCCGCTATAGCTGCTGCTAGTCTAGCAATTGGAACGCGATATGGTGAACAAGAAACATAATCAAATCCTAATTTGTGACAAAAAGCAATGCTAGAAGGATCTCCTCCGTGTTCCCCACAGATACCTAAAGAAATATCTTTACGTACTTGACGAGCTTTTGCCACAGCCATTTGCATTAAAGCACCTACTCCTTTTTGATCAATGCGACTAAAAGGATCCATTTCAAAAATTCCTTTTTCATAATAAGAATTTAAGAATTTGCCAGCATCATCACGCGAAAATCCATATGTCATTTGCGTTAAATCATTAGTACCAAAACTAAAGAATTCAGCTTCTTTAGCCATTTCATCAGCTAATAAAGCCGCCCGAGGAATTTCAATCATCGTTCCTACTTGATATTTTATTTTTAAACCAGAATCTTTTATTAATTCATCCGCTTTAGCCACAACAATATTTTTTAAATATTTTAATTCATTAACATCGCCAACCAAAGGAATCATTATTTCCGGTTCTACTTTTATTCCTTTTTTAGTTACATTAATTGCCGCTTCAATTACCGCTTGGGTTTGCATTAAAGCTATTTCGGGATAAGTAATCGCTAAACGACAGCCCCGATGTCCATCATTGGATTAAATTCTTTTAAAGAATCAATAACACTATATAATTCAGCCGTTGTTTTCCCTAAACTATTTGCTAATTGTTCTATTTCTTCAGCAGTTTTAGGTAAAAATTCGTGAAGAGGGGGATCTAAATAGCGAATTATTACGGGATAAGGACTCATCGCGGTAAATAAACCTTCAAAGTCGGCTCGTTGATAAGGTAAAATAAGTTCTAAGGCTTTTTCCCTTTCTTCGATAGTAGTAGCACAAATCATTTTTCGAAAATTAAAAATCCGATCTTTTTCAAAAAACATATGTTCTGTCCGACATAAACCAATTCCTTCAGCACCAAATTCTTTAGCTTGAAGGGCATCCTTTGGAGTATCAGCATTAGTTCTTACTTTTAAAACTCTATAGGCATCCGCCCAAGACATAAATGTTTTAAAATCACCACTAATTGTTGGGGCAACTTTTTCTAAATTACCTTCATAAATTTTTCCTGTTGAACCATCAATCGAGATATAATCACCTTCATATAGTTTTAAACCATCTTTAGTTTGGATGTATTTTTCAGCTTCATTAAGATGAAAATCTCCAACCCCAGAAACACAACAAATACCCATACCTCGAGCAACAACAGCGGCGTGGCTTGTCATTCCCCCTCTAATAGTAAGTACACCTTCACTAGAATTCATTCCTTCAATATCTTCTGGAGATGTTTCCAAACGAACTAATATCGTCTTTTCACCATTTTTTTTCGCTGCAATAACTTTGGCTGATTCAAAATATATTTTACCACTACCAGCCCCTGGAGAAGCCGCCAAACCTTGACCAATAACTTTAGCTTTCTTTAAAGCTTCTTCACTAAATGTAGGATGAAGTAAGGCATCTAATTGTTTAGGTTCAATCATACATAAAGCTTGTTCTTTCGTTATTTTACCTTCATTAACTAAATCTACCGCAATACTAATAGCCGCTTTCGCCGTTCTTTTACCATTACGAGTTTGTAAAATGAACAATTTGCCATTTTCGATTGTAAATTCCATATCTTGCATATCATTATAATGATTTTCTAACGTCTCAGCAATTTTAACAAATTCATCATATACTTTAGGCATTTTTTCTTTTAAAGTATCTATTTCTTCAGGCGTTCTAACTCCTGCGACAACATCTTCTCCTTGCGCATTAATTAAATATTCGCCAAATATTTTCTTTTCTCCTGTAGCAGGATTTCTCGTAAAAGCAACCCCCGTTCCTGAATTTTCATTAGTATTACCATATACCATTTCTTGAACATTAACAGCTGTTCCCCAAGAAGATGGAATATCATTTAATCTTCGATAATAAATCGCTCTTTCATTATTCCAACTTCTAAACACAGCTTTAACAGCTTCAATTAATTGAACAAAGGCATCAGAAGGAAAATCTTCCCCCGCATTTTTCTTATATTCTTCTTTAAATCTTTCAGTTAAATAAACCATATCATCGGCATCTAATTCAATATCTAATTTAATTCCTTTTTTGGCTTTTACTTCATCGATAATTTCTTCAAATTTCTTTTTGGAATAACCTTTAACAACATCACTAAACATTTGAATAAAACGGCGATATGAATCATATACAAAACGTTTATTTCCGCTTTTTAAGGCAAAAGCAGCAGCTATTTCATCATTTAATCCTAAATTTAAAATAGTATCCATCATTCCAGGCATACTAACTCTAGCCCCACTTCTTACACTAACAAGAAGAGGATTTTCAGGATCCCCAAAATTCTTACCTGTCGCTTTTTCTAATTCTTTAATTTTGTTTTTTATTTCCAAAACAATATTTTCCGCTATTTCTTCATCATCTTCATAATACTTATTACAAGCTGTTGTCGTAATTGTAAAACCATTAGGAACAGGTAATCCAATATTAGACATTTCTGCTAAATTGGCTCCTTTGCCTCCTAATAAATTTCGCATATCTTTGTTTCCTTCATTAAACATATAAACATATTTTTCCATTATTTTCCTCCCATTATAATCTTAGCATAATTAAAAATTACTCACAAGATAATTATTCTTCAGCAATGATATATTTAGCATAAACTAAATTATTTTCTATCCAAACATAGACAATCGTATCATTTATTACATTACCTTTATCATCTGTAATAATTTTTTTATTAGATGAATCTCTTTCATCAGTTTGAATATAATTTCTTTCTAATAAATATTCCACAGTTACTTCATTACAATATAAAGATTCGGCAACATCGTATTCCATAAAAGCACATTTAGAAGAACCTTTTTCTTTTAATAGAAAATCGTAATCTTCCCCATATCTTATAGCCCCATTTTCAATAATATTAACTTTATTTTCCCAGATATTATTTTTGATAATATTACTTACAGTACTTATCCCATAACTCGCTAAAACGGTAACAATAGCCAAAATAGTAATAACGGCTAATAATTCCACTAATGTAAATCCTTTTTCTTTCATTTTTTCTCCTTTTATTTTAGCATTAACTTTAATGCTTCTTTAACTTGATCTTCTAAGGAAACACTAGGATTAATTAAAGGTATAACTTTTTTAATTTCTCCTTGTTTATACCCTAAACTTTCCAAAACAGCCATTAATTCTTCAATATTATGATCATCAGCTACTTCACTACTATCAATATTAATTTTATTTTTTAAATCTAATATTATTTGTTTCGCTAATTTTTCACCAATTTTGGGAAACTTTGTTAAATATAATATATTTTCCCGATTTATAGCATCGACTATGCCTTTGATAGAACCGGTGGCAATAATTGGTAAAGCTAACTTAGGACCTAAGCCTTTAACCGATATTAATTTTAAAAATAATTCATATTCTTCTTTTTCTTTAAAACCATATAAAGAAATATCATCTTCACTAATTTTAGTATACACATAAATCTTATATTCCTTACCTATATTATAACTAAAAGGATTCGGAACATAAATTTTATATCCTACTTGTAAGCATTCAATCGTTACACAATTATTTTCAATCTCTGTAACTAATCCTTTAAAATACGTAAACATAATTACCTCCTTAATTAATTATAACGCTGCCGTTATTTTCGATAATATTTTCGATAAATTTTTGACTTAATTCATCCTTAACAATAATATTTATCTCAGGAAAAACATTCGTAAAAATATCTGCAACTTTAATATTTTCATTAAAACTAGCATTTTTAAAATTAAGTGTTTTTAAAGCTATAGCATTATAAAACATATAATTCATATTATTTACTTTATTAGTTTGCCAATTACTTAAATCTAATTCCGTTATTTTCGGTAAATTAAAAAATAAATAAGCCATATTAGTAACATTTAAAGTAGATAAATCTTCAATCCCAATTATTTTCTCTAAATTTTCGCAATCCGCAAAAACTCCTTCCATATTTGTAACATTTCTAGTATCAAAATTGCTTATATCAATTTCTTTTAAATTAGTGTCCCCTTTAAACATATATTGCATATTATTTAAATCTTTCGTATCAATAAGAGCAAAATCAATATTTTCTAAATTAACCATATTGGCAAAAGCATAACTAAAATCAGCAATTTGAATAGGATAATTGGAGCCAATATATAAATCATAATTATCCATATTTGAAACTAACCACCCGATTATAGAATTATCTTTATTCTTAGATAAATCCCAAGTTTTGATAGAATCATTTTGATTATTTAGGGAATCGACAAAATAAATATTTTTTATTTTATTTTTATATAAAGCTTCTTTATATAAAGAATTTTCGGTTCCCAAAATAGCATAATTATCTTTTTTTTCAAAAGCTTTTACTGAAACTTTTAAAAAAAGCTCTTGATTCATAGTCGTAGTACTTGCAACATCATCTTTAATCCAAACATATAAAGCCAATTTTTGAATTTCAGAAGATGTTAAATTATTTTGATAAATACGGTAAATATTTTCATCTTTTAACATATCTAGTTCATAAGAGGCAAAATCAATTTCTCCCGCTACAGCATCTTTTAAATCTTTTATTACTAATAATTTATTATTATTTATATCTTTAATAGCATATCTAATAACTTTATTTTCTAAGCTATCCATTGTTTTTAAACTACTTATATATATTTTATAATTTATATCTAAATTACAAGATGTAGATATACTAAAAATAAAAGGTTCTGTTTGTAAACCAACTTCATCAGACATTGGATAAGTATTAGTTAAATTAATTTCCTTACTATTTTCTTCAAAGATAATTTTGGCACAACTATTTACATTTATATCACTTATATTTTCTTCTTCCTTCACCTGTGATTTCATAAAAGAATAAGTAACTTCTAAACTAATAGTAAGTATTATTAAAAATCCTAAGAAAATTAAAATAAAATAACGTACTTCCTTTTTCATATGAGTTGCCACCTATATTAAATTTTATCATTATAAGTGAGTTTTTTCAATATATTTTATTGGTGATGTTATTATGAATCTATTTCTTAATAATAAGAAAATATCGCTTAAAATTGCTTTAAAAAGAAAAGATAAAATAAAAAATTTATGGCAATATAAAAAACTAAAGGGTTTATATATACCCTTTAGTAATAAAATAAACACTTATTTTCGGAATAATAACATAGATATTTTATTTTTAAATAATAAAAACGCTATCTTATATATTTATCAAAATATAATTCCTAATAAAATTATTAATGTCAATGAAGATAAATATAATACTAATATATTAATATTACCCCCTAATAGTAGTGAGAATTTAAAAATTGGGGATATACTAACTTTTGAATTCGAAGATATAATCTAAGATTTGAATACTATCACCTTTTTTGGCTCCAAGGCGAATAAGTTCATCTTCTACTCCCATTCCTTTTAGTTTTCGCGAAAAACGAAGAACAGCCTCATCTTCTTCAAAACGTGTCATTTTAAATAACTTTTCAATTTCCCTACTTTCTACGACCCATACATCATTATCTTTATGAATTTTAAAAGGAGCAGTATTTGTAAAAGTATAGTTTTTAACATTATTATGCAAACTAACCGTCTTTTCTTTTTCTTGATCTAAAATGTCGGCGAAAATAATTAATAATTCTGCAATACCGGTATTATTTAAACTACTTATTGGAACGATTATTTTATCTGGATACTTCTTTTTAAATTTTTCTAGGTTATCTGTAGATTTTAAAATATCCATTTTATTGGCCACAATAACTTCTTTTTTTAAAGCTAAACTAGGATCATATTGAATAATTTCCTTACGAATTAATTCATAATCGGCAATGGGATCTCTACCTTCTGTAGATGCCATATCAATTACGTGAGCTAAAATTTTAGTTCTTTGGGCGTGTTTTAAAAAGTTTATGCCTAATCCCGCTCCTTGATGAGCTCCTTCAATTAATCCCGGTAAATCAGCGACAACAAATTTCCGTTCATCTTTTAATTTTACTAAACCTAAATTAGGAGATAATGTCGTAAAATGATAACTCGCTATTTTCGCTTTAGATGCCGATATTTGAGTTAAAAGTGTGCTTTTGCCAACACTAGGCATTCCAATAAGCCCCACATCCGCTAAAACTTTTAATTCTAATTTAATGTTTTTTTCTTCGCCAGGTTCGCCTTTTTCACTAAACTTAGGAGCCGGATTATCGTGAGTGGCAAACGCTTTATTGCCTCTTCCACCCCGACCACCTAAGGCCACAACATATTCTTCTTTATCAACGGTTAAATCAGCGAGAATACTATTGTCATCTAAATCAATTACCGTAGTTCCAGCCGGTACTTTAATAATAACATCTTCGGCATTAGCACCATATTTATTAGCCCCTTTACCATTAATGCCTTTATCCCCTTTAATAACTTTTTTATATCTTAAATCAATTAAGGTTTTTAAATTAGAGTCAACTTTAAAAATAATACTGGCTCCTTTACCACCATTTCCGCCATCGGGTCCACCCATCGGAACATATTTTTCTCGGCGAAATGACGTACAACCATCGCCGCCACTACCCGCTTCAATTTTGATATTGATTTCATCGACAAACATATCCTCACCTACTTTTTTCTTTATTATATTAAAATTTAACCTTTAGTGCAAATATTACTTTTTTCCTCTAGACCAATATATATCTAAATTACCTTTAGAGGGTATTTTAAATACTATAATCTTTATTATTATACTAAAAAATCAACCTTTTGGTTGATTTAAGCAACTTCGTAAACACTTACTTTCTTACGTTGTTTGCCACTTCTTTCATACTTAACTACCCCATTTACTAAGCTAAATAAAGTATGATCTTTACCCATACCAACATTCTTGCCTGGGAAAATCTTAGTTCCTCTTTGACGATAAATTATTGCCCCAGCCTTAGCAGTTTGACCATCAGCAAGTTTAGCACCAAGTCTACGACCAGCAGAATCTCGACCATTATCAGTTGATGATTGACCTTTTTTATGGGCAAAACGTTGAATATCTAAACTAATATATAATTTAAACATATTTTATCCTCCTTTTTTAATTTTTATATTTTCTGGATATTGGTTTTCTAATTCTTCTAGTAAACCAACCATATTATCAAGTAAAATCGTTACCACGGTACTAGGATGCACAAGCGTAATTTTAAGTAATTTATTATCATCTACAAATTTAATTGCACTTTTATCAATATTAAATATACCATTTACGGTAGTATAGATAATACTTGATACACTTGCACAAACAATATCTTTGCCCGCATCTTTAAATCCCGCGTGACCATTTACCCTAATTTCCTTTTTTTTAACTTCAACAATAATCATTATTAACCATTAATTTTCTTTACGACTAAACAAGTATATGGTTGACGATGACCTTGAGTTTTCCGATATTTCTTTTTAGGAC
>CANPXQ010000008.1 GCA_947586295.1 uncultured Bacilli bacterium | reverse complement strand
CACTTTATGAACTTTCCTTTCATTAGGTATATCCATTGCATTTATTTTAACAGCAACTTTTTTTACAATAAAAACTAATAATAAACTTGTTATAAAAGTAACAATAACAATATCAAAAACACTAAAACCATTTACTACTAATTTCATTTTAATTCTCCTAACCTTTATTATACCAACAAATGCCTTTAAGTAAAAGTTTTTTTAAAAAATATTGCAGGAAATACTTAATTATGATAATCTTTATTTAGAAAGTAGATGATTTTAATGAATAAAAAAGGTTTTACACTGGTAGAATTATTAGCAATCATTGCCATACTCGCCATCATTATAAGTATTAGCGTTACTGCTTTTAGTAATACACAACAAAGTATTGTCGAAAAACAATATCAAAATATTGTCAATGATATTTTGATAAAAGCTCAAGATTACGCTCATAAAAATGGTTTTACCAAAAATATTACAATTTCCGTTAATGACTTAATTGATAAAGGTATATTATTACCTAACGATGATGGTTACATTGTAAGTCCCATTGATCAAACTATAATGAATTGTTTTATCATAGAAGTTACATACACTAAAGGCGAAAAAGTAAATGGTATAACAGGGCCAAGCACTTATGAAGC
The DNA here is from genome assembly GCA_947586295.1 of uncultured Bacilli bacterium. Classification (GTDB taxonomy): domain Bacteria; phylum Bacillota_I; class Bacilli_A; order RF39; family UBA660; genus Onthocola_B. The sequence continues at coordinate 15,987 of CANPXQ010000008.1, read as the reverse complement.
CCACATTTTATCCGAAAAAAATATGGTTGATGGAAAATGTGAAAATTAAAAGGATTCAAGCGAATCCTTTTTTTAGGCTATATAATCTATTTTATCCCTTGTTAATATGCTATTATCAAGAAACCAATTTAAATTGTCTTCCCCTTTAAAGGTATAAAAATATACCTTAAACAATTCTTATAATATCTTGAATAGTTATATATATCATAAGTAAAATTAATAAGCCAAATCCAATCATATTAATAATATTTTCTAACTTTGGATTAACTGGACTACCCTTTATTTTTTCAATAAGTAGGAATAATACGTGTCCACCATCAAATGCTGGAAAAGGTAAAATATTAATAAAGCCAACGTTAATTGATAAAAAGGCAATTAAACTCATTATTGAACTTAATCCATAGTTTACAGAATCACCAACTACTTGATAAATACCTACAGGACCAGACAAAGCATTAAGACCAATTTTACCAGTAAATAAACCAGTAATCGTTAACCACATTGTATGCACAACACTGCCAAATTTTAAGAAAGCGTATTTAAAGCAATCAAAGACATTTTTAGTTTCAGTAACATCAACTTCAATACCAAATACTTTAGTTTCTTCTTTAGTATCTTCATTTACTTCTACTTTAGGTACTACTTTATAAGTATCGGTACTACCATCTTCGTGTTTTATTAGAAAAGTATAATATTCATTATCATTTTTCATATATAAAACAATTTGCGCAACATCCCAACTACTTATTTTATAATCATTTATTTTAAGTATTCTATCGCCACTAGTAATTCCAGCTTCAGCCATTGGATAACCTTCAACAACATTTTTTACAATGGGTTTTAAAGTTACCCCACCCCAAATTAAAGCTCCTAAAAATAAAAGAATTATAGCGAGGATAAAGTTATTTGTAACCCCAGCAACTAAAATAATTAAACGTTGATACCATTTTTTATTACACATAAGTTTACTTTTAGGTATTTTTTTATCATCTTCATAAACTTCTCCGGCCATAGATACAAACCCACCAATAGGTATAGCTCTTAGATTATATCTTATTTTATCTTTGCCTAAATGACTAAAAATAACTGGCCCCATCCCAATGGAAAATTCATATATATATACCCCAAAAGTTTTAGCCCAAATAAAATGACCAAACTCATGAACTAAAATAATAAGTCCCAAAATAAATATTAGTAATAATAAAGTTAAAAACCACATAATTTGCCTCCTATAAATACATTATCAATAAAAAATATGTTAAAACTACGAAAATAAAACTGTCAATTCGATCTAAAATACCTCCGTGCCCAGGCATAATATTGGAAAAATCTTTAATGTCATTTTCCCTTTTTATCTTACTCATAAATAAATCCCCTATTTGACCAATAGTAGAAAGTATTGCTGATAATAGCACGACCTTCCAAGAAAAAGTTTTGACCAACAAAGAATATATTATCGTGCCCCCAAAACTTCCCGCGAAAAATCCAGCGAAGGAACCTTCCCAAGTCTTATTAGGACTTATTTTCGGGCATAATTTATTTTTGCCCCATAACTTACCAAATATATAAGCAAATGTATCCGTTAAGATTGGAATACTTAGTAAATAAATGAACAATTCTAATCCTCTATTACGAGCAATAATGAATAAATTACACGTTATTCCTAAAAAAACCGTAATACCTAATAAATAAAAAGCATCCTTAGTTGAATATTTATCTTGATAAAATATAGTTGGTATCCCCAGTAAAATAATACAAGCTATAATCTTTTCATACGTAATCCCTAATTCAATAGTTTGGTATAAAAAGTTATCATAAATTAGTAAAACTAAACAAATAACACTAATTACAATCATTAATTTAGGTAATTCTTGATGCGATTTTCGTAAATCTAATAATTCTTTAAAACCTAATATCGCTAATAACCCTACACCAAAATAAAAATAATAACTTCCTAAGTAGATTAAAGGCATAGCAATTAAAGCTGCAATGAAAGCCGAAATTAACCTTGTTTTCACTAAAAATCGATCCTCTTTTCTATTAATAAGTATACTAAAATTTTCCTTTAAAGTAAATATTATTTTCCAATAATAATTAAGGGTTTAACGATATTTTTATTTTCATTAAAAACTATTTATTTTTTAATTTTTTTATGTTATACTTATCAAGTAAATCTTTTGGGCTGTTAGCTCAGTTGGTAGAGCAACTGACTCTTAATCAGTGGGTCTAGGGTTCGAATCCCTAACAGCCCACCAAAAAGATAGAAAAATCGAACTTTTCGATTAGAAATAGGAAAACGACTTGTAAAAAGGTCGTTTTTATAATAAGAAGAAATAAATGGATAACTTGAGGAAAGATACTCTTTATAGCCAAAACATAAAAGTATAATAAAATTTATAATAAATTAATCTTAAAATATCTTCATTGGCAAATATATTGCGGGCTAAGAAAAATGTTAATAAATTATAGATAATACTTGCCATTATTAAACCAATTAATACCTTTTTAATATCTTTATTAATGTTACTATTTAATAACGCTAAAAGAATAATTATGGTACTTAAAGCAATTAAAAAACCAAAATCAGCAATATAACGAGGTAATATACCAGCCGCTTCCGTATCAAATATGATAATTAATATTGCTACTATAACTGATAATATGCTAATTAAAGAAAGATTTTTTTCTTTAATTAGTTTTTTAAATTTAGGAGCAAATAAACTTAATAAACAAATAATATTCATAAAGAAGAAACCACCATACATTTTTTCATATATTGTTTTTCCTAAATAAGAAGTATTAATTGCATAGCTATTAATAAAAGGAAAAATTAAACTAATCTTAGTTGGGGCAAAAAGGAAATGATATAAACCTAAAGGTATACGATCAATTTTAAAACCTCTTTTCGTCATATCATTAGTTGTTAAATTATAGTTAGCTCCAAAATCAAAAACACTACCAAATCTTAAATAATTATAACTCATAAGAGCTATTGCAATAACTATAAAAGGCATAACTAATAATAAAGTATTTTTAAGACTTTTTTGGGAAAACAATTCCTTCTTTTTTAAATATGGGAAAAGAATAACAATACCTAAAATAAAAGATAAAAGTAATTGGGGACGACATCCGGCAATTAAAGCAAAGCACAAACTACCTAAAAATAAATACTTTCCCTTTAACTTAGGACCACTAGTTGCTAGTAAATAAAAATTTAGACCTAAAAGAGCAAAACTTACTCCCATTATAATTGGTAAATTATAAAAAGTTGGTTCTCCGGAAAAATTAGCTAGTCCACCAGCAAAAGCCATAAATACACATAATAATAGATAATTTAAATAACTAGTTTTCGGATAATACCTTTTTATAAGTGTATATAATAAACTAAATATACTTATTATATACATAAATATACCTATCGATATAGCAATATTATTAGGCAAATCTTGATGCATAATTAAGTAAAATGGTAGATAAGTTAATAAACAAGGAACAATACCAAAATAAGAATAATATTTACCATTATAAAAAGCATAATCCCAATAATAATCATTGTAACGATTCAAAATACTATCCCGATAAGTTGTATCATATGGATTAGGCAATTCATTTAATCTTTCATCAACTTCCAAATCTAACGCTAAATCTTTAGATGCTATAGCTCGTGCTAAATTTTTATATTGCGAATATTGACTAGTTTTTTTAACAGTATAAGATTTAACATTAAATAATGTCCCAATACTAAATATAAAAGTTAATAAAATAATAAAAATAGCATTAATTATTTTATGATATTTAAAATCATATTTAATTTGTCCTAATTTATTTTGCGGATTAATTACGAAAATAGATAATATAAATAAAGCTACCGTAACATATCTTAAAAGATTAAAATAAAAAGGAAGACGACTATTAATAGCAATTTCATTTATCTTATAGTTATGATTATAATTATTTATTTCTATTTTTATATTTTTTATATTCCCCGAAGGATTAACTTTAAGATAATGACTTTTATTCACATTCATTATATAATCTCTTTTTCCCGCATCAAAATAAAGTTCATTAGCTTCATCTGTATAAAATAAATTATAATTTAGTATAAGTTCTTTATCACTAGTTATATCTAAATAAATATTATTAACTTTTTTATTAATATCTAATATTTCAATATAATTATTTTCTTCATTAAAAGTAATAGTATAATTATTTAAAATATCTTTTTGATAAAAAACACTTTGCCAAAAACGAAAATTAAAAAGAAAACATTCTAATAATAAAGCTATAATAACAGCATAATTTAAATATTTTAAAAAAACATAACTATAATTATTTTTAAAATGGTTAAATTTTAAAAATAAATTTAATAATATAATTAATAATATAACAATTGCAACTACCATTACTACCTCACTTGTTAATTATATAATTATTTTAACCTATTTTCAATTTTATATTGAATAAAATTAGTCAAAATTAAAAATATATGTTAATATTATAGTGAGGTTATTATGAAAAAAAGAAATTATAGGGACTTATCTAATATAGAGAAGAAAAATATTAAAGAAAAATATTATTTAACGGAATCCGGAAAAATAAATAAAAAAAGATTTAATCGTTTATTAATATATGGTCTATTATGCTTAATATATGCTTTAGTATTAGTGCTTGATGCTATTATTAATAAAGCCGGAGTAATTAATTATATATTTGCTTCTTTTATGTTTATTTTTGCACTTATATTTTTAATTGGCCGAGAAAAAGTTTTAATTCGAAATATAAATAGTTTTTTAAAAAAGAATAAGTAATTCTTTTTTTTTATATGATTTAATATGGATATAAACGAAAAATTAAAAAAATTAAAAATTGAAGATTTTATATGGATAATTTATTTTTTTATTGCCGCTGGGGCTTTATATTCTAATTATGATGAAAGAATCTATTTATATACGCATAATAAAAAAGCTTATGAAGCTAAAAAAATAATTAACACTACTATCTTTGTAATTGCTTTACTTATTTATATTTACTTTGTTTATTTAAATATTGAAGAAGTTAAAAAAACTAATTATTATAATCCTAATTATCCTTTAAAAGAAGCCCAATTAGTAGCTGCCCTTTTATTTTTAATTGGAGGAATTATCTATTTAGTTGCCGAAGTAAAAGAGGTATTACCAGATGAAGTTGCTCTTATTTAAAATACCGATATACACCGTGAACAATTAACTCTTCATTTTTTATTTCGGCTAAAGTAGAAACCGATACTACTTGATAATTTAAAGTATAAAGTTTCGGTAAAAGTTTTTTTATGGCCTCGATACTAGTACTATAAGAATCGTGAAATAAAATTATATCGCCATCTTTTACATTATCTAAAACGTACTCATATAGATAATCAGCATCTTTATATCGCCAATCACAAGTATCAATATTCCAAAGAATAAATGGTGTATCGATAGCTTGTTTAACGTTATTATTTATGGAACCATATGGTGGTCGTGTTAAACTATATTTTTTACCAATTAATTTTTCTATAATAGCATTACTATTTGTAAATTCTTCTTTTAGAGTATCTATATTTTGTCTTAGAAAACTCGTATGATTATAAGAATGATATCCTATTTCATGACCGACTTTATCTACGGCAATAACGGGGTTAGGATTATTTAATATGTTTTTCGTTACGAAAAAAAAGGTGGCGTGGGCTTTATTTTCTAATAATATATTACTTAACTCTTCTGTGTACTTACTTGGTCCATCATCAAAAGTTAACGCAATATGTTTTTTATTTGGATCGATATCAAATCCTGTTATATACTCTATTTTTATCTCATCTCCAATAAAAGTTAAAAACTCCTTTATATCGGCATAACTAACGGTTAAAAGAAAATCTTCTTCTATTTCATATTCTAAAGAAACATTATAATAATAAATTACTAACTTATCACTATAAAAGGCATAGCACTTGGTAGACTCCATTAAAGCATCAGCAATAAAAGTTGGATATTTTAAATATAATAATTCTTTTATTTTATTTAAAAAGTCAACCTTTTTATTTTCTTTAATTACTTTTTCCCAAGTTATTTTTTCTCCAGTTTTATAATTAAATAAAAGACAATTATAAATGCCAGCTTCATTAGTAATGATACTGGCGATATCGCCTCTAAAAATATGATTAGAAACAATATTTTCTGCATTTATCCCCGCTACATATTCGGCATATATAATAGATCCCTTATCTTTATTAATATTTAAAAGAAAAATTAATAATAGCAAAAAGAAAATTATAAAGCCCCCTATTAGTAATCTTTTCCCCTTTTTATTTAATTTCATATTTTATCCACCCTTATATATTTTTAACATTTCTTTTCTTAAATACCCATAAACTTATGCTTAAAAATATAATAAAATATATTCCACTAATAATTATAGCAACTAATAAACTATTATTATAAGGGGATGAACCATTAAATAAATAATAAGATAAATCCCAATTAGGAGTAACAAAATATTTTAAAAAGTTAAATTTAAGGGAAGCAACTAAACTATTAATAATGCCACTACCAATATAAAATAAAAAGGTAATCGTAATGCTAAAAGCCGTATTTAAAATAACAGTAGAAATCATAAAACTAAAAGTAGCAAGAATAATTAACATTGGCATTTTACAAATTAAAGTTAATAAATAATAAACAATAACATTAACCGTAAACATTTTATTTAGACTAACAGAATAACTAATAAAAGGAATATTTAAAGCACTAAATCCGTAAAATAAGCCCCCTATTATAAATTCTGCTACCCATAAAAATAAACCAATAAAAGGAATCATTAACAGACAACTTATGAATTTTGCCAGAAGAATACTTCGACGTTTATAAGGTAAAGTTAATAAACCTTTAATTGTTCCCTTATTAAATTCTTCACTAACGATACTACCAGATATCATAATAATAAAGACAAAAATTATTATTTCACATTCACTATATAAATTAATAAAAACATCTCTAAGGGGATTATCATTTTTAACATTAGAAAAATGTTCTAATATATAAATATTTTCATTATATTCTTTCAAGATAGCATTATCTATTGGCGTATTAAGTAATTCATAATTTACAATACTATTATTATTTATAACTAAATTATTAAAAGCAGTAAATAAATATTCATTATCCTTTAAATTAGGGTGATTAAAAGCATATTCATATAATAAAACATTTCTTTTAGCAATTTCTAGATCAACTGCATTATCACTTAAAGATTTTTCTTTTAATATTTCCTCACTTATATTAAGTTTTTCTTGATAAAAATACCGAAAATCTTCTTGGGCCATTTTTTCTTCAAATAATGTTTTAGCTTCTAAATAAGTACTAGAATCTTCTTTATAAAAAAGCGCTCTATTATAATCATAAACTAAATTATAATAATCTTCTAATATTAATTGTTGTTCCCAAGCATAGTTATATTTTTGTAAATAACTATAGACAGTAATATTGGTATTTAGATCAATTATATCGGGATTATCGCCATTAGTATTTTTTAATAATTCTTTTTGTTCGGTTAAATATAAAGCATAACTTTGGGTATCTAAAACAGTCATATTTTTATATATATAGTTTACTAATATTAAAAATAAAAAAGCGATTAGCAAGGTAATGTAGGTACTTTTTTTATGAAATATTTTATAAATTTCGGCTTTTATTAATTTAAACATTTTTTTTACCTCCAGCTTTTTCGAAAAATACTTCTTCTAAAGATATTTGTTCTTCTTTTACTTCATATATTTTTATATTTTGTTTTACGAGAGTATTTATTATACCGGGAACTTTACTTTGCGCAATTTTTAAAGTAAAACTATCATTACTAACGTTTTCCATATTCTTTAAATTAATATTTTGGGTACTATCAACTTTAAAAATATAAGAGCTTATATTTTGATGTTTTAATTTATCTACACTATTAACATCTATAGATATACCTTTATCTATAATACATACTTTATTACAAAAACTTTCTAATTGAGCCAAGTTATGACTAGAAATTAAAATACCCATTCCTTTTTGCGCTAAGGATTTTAAAAGAATTCTTAAATCCTTTATTCCTTCTGGATCTAAGCCATTAGTTGGTTCATCAAAAATAAGTAAATTTGGTTCATTCAATAAACTTTGCGCTATTCCTAAGCGTTGGCGCATCCCTAAAGAATATTTACTTACTTTATCATTAATTCTTGATTCTAATCCTACTAACTTAACAACTTCTTGAATTTTTTCTTCCTTAATATTGGGATAAAGATTAGCGCGTAATTTTAAATTTTCATAACCTGTTAAATACATATATAAATCAGGATTTTCCACAATAGACCCTACTCTTTTTAAAGCATTAACAAAATCCTTATTTATATCATAACCATTAATTAACACTTTTCCTTTATCAATACTTTGTAAACCTAATATTAATTTAATAGTTGTTGTTTTACCAGCCCCATTAGGACCAATAAACGCTAGAATATCACCTTCATATATTGTCATATTAACATTCTTTAATACTTCTTTAGAAGCAAATTTCTTTGCTAAATTAGTAACTTCTAATATTTTTTCCATCTTTCCTCCTAAAATATATATTATGGATAATTTAATTATTTCCTTTTTGCCGAGGAAAAGTTTTTAAATAAACTTCTTTAATATGTTCACTAGTTATATGCGTATAAATTCCTGTAGTATTTAAACTTGAATGTCCGAGTAATTCTTGAACACTTTTAATATCAGCTCCATTATTAAGTAAATGAGTCGCGAAAGTATGTCTTAATGTATGGGGCGTAATATGTTTATTTAAAGAAATATTTTTAATTAATTTAGCCATAATAACTTCAACATCACTAACAGTTAAAGTTTTTCCTTTATCATTTAAAAATAAATAAGAATTATCAATATTTAGTTTATTTCTTAAAGCTAAATATTTATTTAAATATAATAAAGCATATTCTCCAAAATAAACAATTCTTTCTTTACTACCTTTACCGTGGATTTTAATACTTTTATTAGGTATATCTATATCAATTAATTTAATATTAACTAATTCACTTACCCGACAACCCGTAGCATAAAATAATTCAATAATTAACCGATTACGTAAGGTAGAAAAAGAATCAATTTTAATACTATTAAGTAACTCACTTAATTCATTGTAACTTAAATAATTAGGAAGCTTTCTATCTATTTTGGGATTTTTTATATTTGAAAAATAATTATAAGTTACAAGTTTTTCATCAACTAAATAATTATAAAAACTTCTTAAAGAACTTAATTTACGCGAAATAGTACTATTTAAATAATTTAAGCTATCTAAATATTTTAAATAATCCCGAACAATAAAACGATCAATCTGCAAATAATTGATATTTCTTTTTTTAACATAATTAAAAAAAGACATTAAATCCGTCTGATAACTTTTAATAGTTTTAGGAGAATAATTTAATTCTTTAGTTAAAAGAGTTAAAAATTTATCTATTTCGGTGATCATTTTCCATCCCTACACATATTTTAAGACTACCTTCCACATTAGCAATACTGGCATTTAAATCTTCCAAAGCAAAAGTCCTTTTACTCGCTAAATCATGACGCCATTCTGTTTTTTCCGCTTCTTTCCATTTAGTGGCTTTATTTTCTAAAAGGGCTTCATCGGCTTCTATTTCCCTTTGTAAATCTTCTTTTTCCACATATAATTTTAATAAAATTCCCAATAAATAATAAACTTGTTGTCTTAAAACATAATTATCTTTGGAAAAATCTTTTATTAAAACAAAATATTTATCCTTTATTAAATTAATTAATATTTTCTTTACTTCTTCATTAGTTATAAATTTAAAAACATCATAATCCGTAATATATTCTTTTTTTTGATAATATTCTAATAAAGAACGAATTGATAACTTAGATATTTCCATCTAGAACCTCGGCATTTTCTAAAATAAAGTATCCTCCTAAAGTTTTAGATCCATTAGCATCTTGAACTGAGGAATAATTAATAAACATTACTTTAATATTCCAAGCGTGCGTAGTTGTATCTGTAGCAGTAATTACTTGATCTAAGGCAATATTATATTCTCCTTCTTTTCCCGTTATATCAAAACCTTCATAATTAAGAACTGTCTTATATTCTAAACCATCTATATGCTTAATAGGATTATTTTGATAATCCGTTATAATTAATAATAATTCTGGATCTTCATTAGGGGTAGTATAGATAAAATCATTTTTTTCTAATTTCAATTTAACATTATATTTAGCTTGGGCAAATTTATCTGAACCAGCAGTTAAAGTTACTGTCGATGTCGTATCATCAATTAAACTAGGCATATCTTTACCAAAATTATAACTATTAGCGCAAATATTAATGCCATCTCCGGCATTAAAAACTAAAATAGGCATTGTGGCCGATGTCGCTTTTCTTTCCGCTTTTTCCTTATTAATCGGTACAATAGCAAAAAAAGCAAACGCGGCGCTTACTGTTAAAATAATAAAAATTAAAATAAATAATCCTAATAATAGATACGTTTGCTTTTTATTCATTTTTATCTAATCCTCTAATTCTTCTACTTTCATTTGTTTTAATAAATCACCAAAATTTTGAGACATTAATTTTAAAACTTCTAATAATGTTTTTTCATTTTTTTCTTCTTCAACATAAAACTCTTCTTGTTCTTTTATTTCTTTAAATACTTTATATTCTTTATCCATACAAGCTAAAAAGTAATTTAAATTATTATAATTTACTTTATCTAGCAATTCCCATTTCTTACCATCATCTAAAGTTATTACGCTATATACATCCATCTATCTAGACCTTCCTTCCCGTGAATATTCTTGCAATATATCATCTAAATTATATGTATCATATGTACTTTTTTTACTTGGTAATTCGGCTTTCATTGGAACTTTTTTGACATTTACTGGTAATTTTTTTTCAATTTCTTTTTCAACAGTAAATACTTCTTCAAATCCCTTAGCCATACTTTGTAAAAATTTTTCTTTTGTAGTATCTAGACCTTTTTTACATAATTGGGTAAAATAAGTTAAAGGATAAGTAACAATATTTAAACCTTCGGCTACAACTGCTCCACTAAATGAGGCGACCATTTTTAATAAACCTAGCATTTTTTTACTGGCTTTATTTTTTACTTTATTTTTTTCAATTTTAACAACCTTTTTACCAGGCACTTTCTTCGGTAATACATTTTCTTTTTCTTTTACAGGGGTACTATTTTTAGCTTTAGCTATTTCTAGAGTATCCGTATTCTTAATAGATTTAACAGCCACTTTAAAGCTTCCCGTTTCATTTACAATATTTAAATCTTCATCAAAATCAAACCCTTTAGGTAATTTAAAACTATCGACGTCTTTAATCGTAGTTAATATTTTACCTTTATAGTATTTAACATTATCACGACCATTAAGTTTTTGTAATTCATTTACTAATTCAAAAACATTAAATTCTTGAACTTCTTTAATTTGATCTAATTGTGGTTCAAACTCTTCTAATTGTTGTAAATTAGATACTTCTTTAGATAGTAATCTTCTTTCATAATTAACTTTAATATTATTATTTGGTAATATCATTTGATTTGTAATAATCGTATTTTCCCCATTATTAGTAGTATAAAAGCCCATTGGTAATTTTAAATCTTCTATAGGATAAGAACCATATATAGTATGGGTATCGTTATCTATTTCCATTACTACTTGAGGATTAAGATTAACTATTTCTTCTTCTAATTCTTTATGAGTATATAAATGATATATCGGATATTTTACTAAACGATTTTCAATTTGACAATTGATGGTTTTAGTTTCCTCATCAATCCAACAATTTTCTGGTAAATTCAAATTCGTCGTTTCCAAATATATTTTATTAAACATATCATAATTAATATCTATTAAAGGGTTAAATAATTGGATTATATCGATTACTTTTTCAATATCATCTTTTTCTCTTTTTTCTACACCAAAACTTTGACACTTTTTTTGGAATGCATCCTTTTTCTTACCTACAATGTAAGTTTGTTCCGTCATTACTTCATCCATTTTTTTATACCAATTACTGACTAATTCTTTAAAATTATTCGAAACATTTAAATTCATTACGTAACTATTGAAGTTATCTATTTGAGTATCTAATAATTGAATATAATCATTATATTCATAACGTGCTAAAACTGGTTCTAAACTTTTTTTATAACTGTGAATTTCTTTATTAATTGTTTTTAATAATTTATCACTTTCTAAGTATTTATCTAGTAATTGAGTTTGATGCATTTTTTCTCTTTGTAATTCTTTATAAGGTCCGATACTTTTAGCGAGATAATTCATTTGGGAACATATCATTTCGTGATTTTTAGCGATTTTCTTTTGTTCACTTAACAAAGAAGCATAAGCATATAATTTTTCAATTTTTAAGGTAATACATTCAAAATGTTTTAAAACATCATAATAGGTAAAAGAATCTATTATTTTCTTTTGATATAAATTATCTATATTTACTTTTAAAGTTCTTATTTTTTTCGCTATAGTTACTAAGGCTTCTTGTTCACATAAATTCACTTCTTTTTTACCCTTTAGAATAATATATAAGATATTTTTAAAGCCATATTTTTGTCTTTCTTGTTCATATAACTTTGGATCAGATATTTCATAACCAAAGCTGGTTATCATTGCATTATTTCCATTCATTTTAGTCTCACCTTAACCTATATTACCATTTTAGCATAGGAAGAAAAAAAATGCAATTTTATTAAATCACATTTTCTTAAGTTTTATCTGAAAGATTAACATTTTCATTTGTTATTAATTCGGCAAATTCTTCTTTAAAACGAGCTATTTCTTTAATTCGGGCATCTTCATAGATACTTTTAGTATTACAAATAGCTTTATAAAAATGTTTTATTCGCACTATTTTATTATTTTCATATAAAGCATATGTAAAGGCATTAGCAACAATAGTTAGACAAATATCAGGATATCTACTAGATATTTCATATACTCTTTTATATTCATCAGTCATTTCCACAATAAAGCTCATTATTTTTTCGGTTATATATGGTTGATAACCAATAGTAACACCAATTTGTTTTTCTAATTTAGGAATAGTACCCATTAAAATTTTTACCGTGGTTGGTTTATCGGCTTCAAGTACATCAATTTTTTGAAAACGTCTTAAAAAGGCCCGATCCCGTAATATGTATTGTTCATATTCTTCATTAGTTGTCGCCCCAATCATTTTTATCGTACCTCTATCTAGTCCCGCTTTTAACATATTTGCAAAGTCAATGCCTCCTGTTTTACTAACTAATAGATGAGTTTCATCAATAAAGACAATCGTTTTCTTCTTTTGGGCTAATTCTCTTACTAAAATATCTAAGCGATTATCCATTGCCTTATCATTTAAAGTAGTTCCCATAAATGAAGAAATATTAATTTTTATTATTTCATATCCTTTTAGGGCTTCTGGCACTAAATTTTTTTGAATTCGATAAGCTAATCCTTCTACTATAGCTGTTTTACCAATCCCTGCTTTACCCACCAATAATGCACTTTTTTCGGGAGTTAATAAAACTAAAATCATTTGTTTAATTTCTTCATCACGAGCTATGGCCGGATCCGTAATATATTCTTTACTAGTTAAATTATCGCCATAACGAGCTAACATACTGACACTATCCATAAGTACCTTCTTTCTTTTATATTATAACAATTATTTTTTAAAATAAAAATATTTTAATTAAAATTTTTAATTACATAAGCAACTAAATCAGCTGCTGATTTAGAATTAATTAACCTTTTTTGATTAGTGATAATTTCTTTTTGTAAATTTTTATCATTAATTAATATTTTTTAATTTTTTATTACATCAGCTACATCTGTACTATTTAAAGCCATTTTATGTTCGCAGAAAAAATTAGCATTATAATTTTCCACTCCCGGAATAGGCATCAAAAAAACAATAGGTCGATTTAATATTGCTACTTCCGTCGTCGTTAATCCTCCTGGTTTAGTTATAACAATTGTACTTTTTTTAATCCATTCATTCATATTTTTAACAAAACCTAAAACTTTTAAATTAGGATTAGCTATTTTTTTAATTCTTCTTTTAAGTTGGCATTATTTCCACAAATAACAACTAATTTATAATCTTTTATTTCCGCTAATATATTTAAAACAATACTCTTTACTTTGCCAAAGCCCATACTCCCAGATGTTAAAAGTATTTGCTTTTCTTTTTTAACCTTTATATCGGAAAATTTAGAAGCTACTGGTATCCCAATGGGAAGTAATATATCTTCCGGGATTTTTTTAGCTGTAAAGCGCGGAATTAATAACTTATGAGGAATCACAAAAACATTAGGACTAGTTTCTTCCCAAAAAGGAATGCATTCATAATCAGTAGCGACATTAATAAAATTTATATGATAATCCTTTTTTAAAGCCGTTAAAGCAATACAAGGAAATAAATGAGTTCCAATAACTAAATCATATTTATGAGCAAAAATATACTTCGCTAATTTTTCTTTAACTAAACTATTTAAACCATATACCGGACTAGGAATATTTGTCTTACTATAAATTTCGCCTAAACGATAAACTCCCTTAAAAATAAAACCATTATTTTTAGTCGAATCTAAGTATATCTTTTCCGCAATTTTACTAGCTTTAGGCCCAATTAATTCCATATAATCTTTCACTTTACAAGTTATATGATGTTCCCTAAATTCGGTAGCTATGTGGGATGCACAGGCATTATGCCCGCCCCCCGTACTACAAGTAAGTATTAAAACCTTCATAATTAACTCCAACTATTACTAAACATATTTTTCAAATATTCTTCATTAAATGTATGATCTAATAAATTTTCATATATATTTGCAGGAGGAATATTGCGATCTTTATTTTTAGCACGAACTACGGCACTAGTAGTTAAAGTAATATCAAAAGCCATAAATATAAGTAACACAAGACTAATTTTTTTCCCTCGATTATAGCTCCATAAATCAATAAATTTAATTAACCAATTATAAATAAATTTAATATATATTATTCCTAATAAACCCCACATAATAGAATACGATAAACAAATACGTCCATTAATATTTAAAAAATTATTACTATAATCCCAAGCCGTAAAACCTAAAACAAATTCCATTCCCCAACTACAAATATATTCTAAAAGACTACCACTAACAAAACTAATTAAAAAAATTTGCCAATTAGGTTTTTGTTGATAGCGATAAAGAAGCGCTGTTAAAATGCAAGCCCCAAAGCCATATATAACATTAAAGGGACCAATTACTAAAGCAGAATGATTAATAAATTCGTGATTTTTTATTAGAGTAAAGATGACTTCTATTGTCCAACCAAATACACTTCCTATTAAAAAAATCCAAAATAAATAATACGCATTTAATTTATCTTTCATACTTCACCTACTACATCTTATGTTTTTTTTCTTTTCTTAATTAAAAAAGTCTATTTTTTAATTCTTTCTATTTAAGGATAACACTAATTATTTAAAAAATCAACGTATAGCCCTTTAACAAAAATGAAGCAAAAGAAATACTTTTTGTTGCTTTTTTTCTTATTTTTTGCTTTTTTTGCGTTTTTTTACAACATTATATAAAAATATTAGTTGTTTCTTTATCATTTATTAAACATAAGAACTTAAAACTCTAAGTTTTATTAAAAATAAAGCAAACCCTTATAAAAGAGTTTGCTAATATTTTCAATGGCGCCCGTTGTAGGACTCGAACCTACGACCTAACGGTTAACAGCCGTGCGCTCTACCGACTGAGCTAAACGGGCATTACTCATTAAGTATATATTTTTTTTTAATATTTGTCAATTGCTTTTATAAATATTTTTTTACATCACTGTAGGTTTGTCAAACATATGTGACAGCGTATATGGTTGGCAAACCTACACTGTGCATTTTATCTTC